>NZ_JBEZWL010000203.1:0-10074 GCF_040648015.1 Streptomyces sp. NPDC029216
CGACAAACACGACAACGCATCCCTGCCTCACCGAACCGAAACCCACTCCCACCAGCGGAAAGCCAACGATCACGTTCGATAAGACAACAGGTTCTCAGCGTCTGGCGCCCTTCCTGGGCTGATACCCGCACGGCAGGACGAGGAGACAGTCCTCCGGACCCACCAGGCGCGTCAGATTGCTACGCGCTGCCCACATCCCGGCGTCCGGCGGCCGTCTTCTGAGGCGAGCACCGGTTTCGACCATGTCGACCGGCCCGACCGGCCCGACGGCTGGGACAGAGCGACAAAATTACAAAAAGTGCGCGAATCGTCACACATGGTCATGATGTGGGTGTTGCCCCTGCCGGGGGTGGCGTCTATCCGACCTCGCGAAATCAGGAGACCGCATGAGTCCTGTCTCCAGGACACGTTCCTCACTCGGACCCCTCCCGCTCCCCAGCCGGAGCACTTGGATTGCGGGCAGCAGCCTTGCGTCCCTCGCTCTCGTGCTCACGGGCATGGCCAGCCCCGCTCTCGCGATGGAGCCCACGAAGACGGTCGCCAACATCGCCTCTGCCACCAAGCCGCGTGGCAACGAATGCCGAGACCACCACTGCGAGGACCAGGGTGACAACGGCGACCACGACGACCAGGGTCCACACGACGACCAGGGTCCACACGACCACCAGGGTCAAAGGGGCGAGCCCGGCCCCACGGGTCCCGCCGGGCCCACCGGCCCCACCGGCCCTGCGGGTGCTGACGGTGCCACCGGCCCGACCGGTCCCGCAGGTGCCGACGGTGCCACCGGCCCCACCGGCCCGACCGGTCCCGCGGGCGCTGACGGTGCCACCGGCCCCACCGGCCCGACCGGTCCCGCGGGTGCTGACGGTGCCACCGGCCCCACCGGCCCGACCGGTCCCGCGGGTGCTGACGGTGCTGACGGTGCCACCGGCCCGACCGGTCCCGCGGGTGCCACCGGCGCCACCGGCCCGACCGGCCCTGCGGGTGCCGACGGTGCTGACGGTGCCACCGGCCCGACCGGTCCCGCGGGTGCCACCGGCGCCACCGGCCCGACCGGCCCTGCGGGTGCCACCGGCCCGACCGGCCCTGCGGGTGCCGACGGTGCTGACGGTGCCACCGGCCCGACCGGTCCCGCGGGTGCCACCGGCGCCACCGGCGCCACCGGCGCCACCGGTCCTGCGGGCGCCACCGGCGCCACCGGCCCCGCCGGACCGTTGGATGCGCAGATCGTCTCCCAGGACTACAACGTCCTGCTGGGCGTCAACGCGTCCTACGACTCCCCGGCATGCCCGGCCGGCACCACTCCCATCTCTGGAGGACTGTCTGCCACTGGCCTCGCCGTGGACCTCGGGCAGAGCTACCCGAACGGCGACCACTGGACCGTGACCGCGACAGCGGGTGCCATCAGCACCATTACGGTCTACGCGGTCTGCAGCTGACCACACACCGCACAACCGCCCTTTGCACAAATGAGTCCCCGCCGGTCTTCCGGCAGGGACTCATGTGCGCTGAGGTTCCGCCCTGGCCCGGTGCGGCGAAAGAGTTGCCTTCGACATTCGTCCGAGGCGAGTGATCGCGCCGAGCGGGTCGGTGAAGCGCCGCCCTCCGGGGCTTCGCCGGATTTCATTCTGAGTCGGATTCCGGGGCGGATGGCGCCGGACGGGGCAGGGTGAAGAGGCCGGGTTCGGGCTCGGTGAGGATGCTGGGGTCCTCCCGCCGCTTGTGCATCTCGCGGACCTGCCAGCGCAGCAGGTCATGGATGGTCTCGACGGTCCCGTCGTCGCGCCACGCGGCGAAGTAGTAGTACACCGCGCTCATCGGCGGCAGGTCGTGGGGCAGATAGCGACACTGACAGCCGGTGCGGGCCTGATACAGGATCGTGTTCACGATCTCCCGCATGGCGTAGTTGCCCTCGTGGCCGCTGACCGAAGGGTGCCGGCCCCCCTCTGAGACCGCCCAAGGGGCTACCGCCCCCTGAACCCGGCGTGACGCGAAGCGGCCCCCGCTCCTCCTGAGAAGGAGGAGCGGGGGCCGCTCGTTACTACGGGGGGGGAGGATCAGACCTGGAGGCCCTTGATCGCGGTCGGGGCGTGGCCCGGCTCGGTTGCGAGCTCTTCGAACTCGGTGACGTCGCTCATGTCGACCGTCTTGCTCATCGCGATGTTGGTGATGCGCTCCAGGATCGCCTCGACGACGACCGGGACCTGGTGCTCCTGGGCCCACTTCTTGGCCTGCTCGAAGGCCTCGCCCAGCTTCTCCGGGTCGGTGACGCGGATGGCCTTGACGCCCAGGCCCTCGGCGACCTTGACGTGGTCGACGCCGTAGACGCCGATCTCCGGGGTGTTGATGTTCTCGAACTCGAGGTTGACCTCGAAGTTGATGCCGAGGCCGCCCTGCGCCTGGCGGATCAGGCCCAGGTAGGCGTTGTTCACGAGGACGTGGACGTAGGGGACCTTGTGCTGGGCGGCGACCGCCAGCTCCTCGATCATGAACTGGAAGTCGTAGTCGCCGGAGAGGGCGACGACCGGGGTCTCCGGCTGCGCGGTGGCGGCGCCGATGGCGGCCGGGATGGTCCAGCCGAGGGGGCCGGCCTGGCCGCAGTTGACCCAGTGGCGCGGCTTGTAGACGTGCAGGAACTGCGCGGCCGCGATCTGGGAGAGGCCGATGGTGGTGACGTAGCGGGTCTCCGGGCCGAACGCCTTGTTCATCTCCTCGTAGACGCGCTGCGGCTTCATGGGGATGTTCTCGAAGTGCGTACGGCGCTGCAGGGTGGCCTTGCGCTCCTGCGCGGAGGCGGCCCAGGCGGAGAAGTCCGGGAGCTTGCCCTCGGCCTTCCACTCCTTCGCGACCTCGATGAAGAGCTCCAGAGCGACCTTGGCGTCGGAGGCGATGCCGAAGTCCGGGGCGAAGATCTTGCCCAGCTGGGTGGGCTCGATGTCGACGTGGACGAACTTGCGGCCCTTGGTGTAGGCGTCCAGGTTGTAACCGGTGTGGCGGTTGGCCCAGCGGTTGCCGATGCCGATGACGGTGTCCGACTCCAGGAACGTCGCGTTGCCGTAGCGGTGGGCGGTCTGGACACCGACCATGCCGGCGGCCAGCTCGTGGTCGTCCGGGATGGTGCCCCAGCCCATCAGGGTGGAGATGACCGGGATGCCCGTCAGCTCGGCGAACTCGACCAGCAGGTCGGAGGCGTCGGCGTTGATGATGCCGCCACCGGCGACGATCAGCGGACGCTCGGCCTCCAGGAGGAAGCCCAGGGCCTTCTCGGCCTGGGCGCGGCTGGCCTGCGGCTTGTAGACGGGCAGCGGGGTGTAGGTCTCGGGGTCGAACTCGATCTCGGTCAGCTGGACGTCGATCGGCAGGTCGATCAGGACCGGGCCCGGACGGCCGGAGCGCATCAGGTGGAAGGCCTGCTGGAAGACGCCGGGGACCTGCGCCGCCTCCAGGACCGTGGTGGCGGCCTTGGTGACGGGCTTGGCGATCGTGGCGATGTCGACGGCCTGGAAGTCCTCCTTGTGGAGCTTCGAGACCGGAGCCTGACCGGTGATGCACAGGATCGGGATGGAGTCCGCGATGGCGGAGTACAGGCCGGTGATCATGTCGGTGCCGGCCGGGCCCGAGGTACCGATGCAGACGCCGATGTTGCCCGCCTTGGCGCGGGTGTAGCCCTCGGCCATGTGCGAGGCACCCTCGACGTGACGGGCCAGGGTGTGCGCGATCCCGCCCACGTTCTTGAGCTCGCGGTAGAACGGGTTGATCGCAGCACCGGGCACGCCGAACGCTTGCTCGACACCCTCGAGCTTGAGGATCTCAACTGCGGCAGCGGCGGCTGTCATACGAGGCATCAGGTTCTCCTGCGGGTCTGGCGTGGTCAGACTTTTTCCGGCATCCGGAATTTTTGTTCTGCTATACGAAACAAGCTAAGTGTCGGCTTCCCGCACGTCAAGGCAGTGGGGCACCCCGGAACCCACCAAAAGCCGCATCTCTTTCGGCGAGTTGCACAAAAGACCGGGTTCGCGGAGTGAATCGGCCGGATTCGGCGGGCTCACCCGCCCCGGGGTGGCTGGTGGTGGAACATGGATCCACGCACAGCGACGGAGGGGGTCCAGGTCTCATGGCGGAAGCGGTACCGGTGCGCTGCCCGGCGTGCCAGCGCGAGAACGGCTACACCGCACCGGTCTTTCCCTGCGCCTGCGGGAGTCCGGTCGTCCCGCCGCTGGACCCGGCGGGCACGCCCCTGACGCTGACCCACCGCACCTGGTCGGACAGCTGGGTGGCGGTGCGGTGCGGGGCCTGCGGGCGGGAGAGCGAGTGGCCGCACCCGGAGGTGGGCTGCAGTGCCTGCGGAACGGTGGTGCTGGTCCCCGTACGCCCGCCGGGGCCGGCGGAGCCCGGGCCGGACGCGGGGGCGCGGGCCGGGGAGGGCTCCGGCGCGGATCCCGGAGCACCGGAGGGGACGGGCGCGGGGGACGGCGTACGGCGCAACGGGCCCCCCGGGGCGAACCCGGCCGGGCGGACGCCGGCGCGCGCCGCCGGAGCCGGCCCGGCCGCCGACGGCGCGGTCCGGGGCGCCGGCTCCCGGCCCCCGTTCCGGCCCGTGACCATCCGTACCGCCCGGGACGCGGTGGCGACGGCCGCGCTGTACCTGCGCTGGCTCGGCTTCCGGGACGTCCGCCAGCCCGACGGGGTGCCGATCCCCTCGGCGGCGGTGGACCTGCGGGCCCCCGGGGTGGTGGCCCAGGTGGACCCGACCACGGCGCCGGCCGGGCTGCGGGCGGTGGAGTGCGTGTGGCTGAACGGGCTGACGGCCTCGGCGACCAGCGTCTACTTCGCCCTCGCGGGCTATACGGAGGAGGCCCGGGGCCGCGCCGACGATCTGGGGATACCGCTGTTCGTCATGGACCTCACGGGCATGCCGCAGCCGGTCAACGACCCGGCGGACGCGCTGGTCGGCCGGGGGGCCTAGGCTCGGGGGCTGTTCGCACGTGTCGTTCGATCACGTCGCCCTTGCCCGCCGAGCCGAGGAGAACCCGATGAGCAGCCTGTACGACATCCCGCTGACCACCCTGGACGACGAGCCCACCAGCCTGGCGGCCCACCGCGGCAAGGCCATCCTGCTGGTGAACACCGCCTCCCAGTGCGGGCTCACCCCCCAGTACTCGGGACTGGCCCGCCTGCAGTTCAAGTACGAGGAGAAGGGCTTCACCGTCATCGGCGTGCCCTGCAACCAGTTCGGCGGCCAGGAGCCGGGTACCGCGGAGGACATCCAGACCTTCTGCGCGGCCGGCTTCGGGGTGACCTTCCCGATGCTGGAGAAGTCCGAGGTCAACGGCGAGAACCGGCACCCGCTGTACCAGGAGCTGGTGAAGACCCCGGACGCCGACGGTGAGGCGGGGGACATCCAGTGGAACTTCGAGAAGTTCCTGATCTCCCCCGCCGGCGAGGTCGTGGCCCGCTTCCGCCCGCGCACCGAGCCGGAGGCCCCGGAGGTCCTCGCCGCGATCGAGGCGCAGCTGCCGGCGTGACCCGGCGCCCGTACGGGCGCCCGCGACGCGGCGGGCGCCCGGGGCGGATCATCCCGCCAGGTCGGCCTCGTCGTACTCCTGGGCGGACCCGGCGGCCGTGAGGTCCCGCAGCTCCACCCGGCGGATCTTCCCGGAGACGGTCTTGGGGAGCTCGGCGAACTCGATCCGCCGGATCCGCTTGTACGGGGAGAGGACCGCCCTGGAGTGCTCGAACAGCACCCGCGCGGTCTCCTCGCCGGGCTCCCAGCCGGCGGCGAGGGTGACGTACGCCTTCGGCACGGCGAGCCGCAGCGCGTCCGGGGCGGGGACGACGGCCGCCTCGGCGACCGCCTCGTGCTCCAGCAGGGCGCTCTCCAGCTCGAACGGGCTGATCTTGTAGTCGGAGGCCTTGAAGACGTCGTCGGCCCGGCCGACGTAGGTGAGGTGGCCGTCGGCGTCGCGCGAGGCGATGTCCCCGGTGCGGTAGAGCCCGTCCGCCATGGCCTCGGCGGTGCGCTCGGGGTCGTCGCGGTAGCCGGTCATCACCCCGGCGGGGGCGCGGCGCAGGTCCACGCACAGCTCCCCCTCGTCGGGGGACTCCTTGCCGGTGACGGCGTCCAGGAGCACGATCTCGTAGCCGGGCGCGGGGCGGCCCATGGACCCCGGCTTGACGGGGACGCCGGGGAAGTTGCCCACCTGGAGGGTGGTCTCGGTCTGCCCGAACCCGTCGCGGATGGTGACGCCCCAGGCCGCCTTGACCCGTTCGATGACCTCGGGGTTCAGGGGTTCGCCGGCGGCGACGGCCTCGCGCGGGGGCCGGCGGAGCGCGGTCAGGTCGGACTGGATCAGCATCCGCCAGACGGTGGGCGGGGCGCAGAAGGTGGTGACCCCGCCGCGGTCCATCTCGGCCATGAGCCGCTGCGCGTCGAAGCGGGCGTAGTTGTGGACGAAGACGGTCGCGCCGGCGTTCCAGGGGGCGAAGAGGTTGGACCAGGCGTGCTTGGCCCAGCCGGGCGAGGCGATGTTGAGGTGGACGTCGCCGGGGCGCAGCCCGAGCCAGTACATGGTGGAGAGGTGCCCGATGGGGTACGAGGCGTGGGTGTGCTCGACGAGCTTGGGGCGGGCGGTGGTGCCCGAGGTGAAGTAGAGCATCAGCGGGTCGGTGGCGAGGGTGATCCCGTCGGGCCGGAACGCGCTGTCGGCCTCGTACATGTCGGCCAGCCGCAGCCATCCGGCCGGGACCTCGTCCCCGGCGGCGATCTTCGTGTAGTCCCCGGGCACCTCGTCGAACTTCGCGGTGTCCTCGACGCGCGCGATCACGTGGCGTACGCGGCCGCGGTCGATCCGGTCGCGCAGGTCGGCGGGGCCGAGCAGCGGGGTGGCGGGGATGACGACGGCGCGCAGCTTCATCGCGCCGAGCATGACCTCCCACAGCTCGCGCTGGTTGCCGAGCATGACCAGGATCCGGTCACCGGCGGCGACGCCCCGGGCCCGCAGCCAGGTGGCGGCGGACCCGGACCGCAGGCGCATCTCGTCGAAGGAGACCGCGATGCCGGTCCCGTCCTCCTCCACGATCCGCAGGGCGTCGGCGCCGTTGCCCTCCGCGATGTGGTCGAACCAGTCGAACGCCCAGTTGAAGCGCTCGGGGCGGGGCCAGGTGAATCCGGCGCGGGCGGCTTCGTACTCCCCGCGGTGGGCGAGCAGGAAGTCCCGGGCGGCCAGGAAGCTTTCGGTGGCGCTGTTCTCCGTCATGGGAGGCATCGTGCCGCGCCGGGCAGGCCCTCCACCAGGGCGGCGTCAGCCTCGGATTGACCCGAAGCGGACCTTCCCGGGCCCCTCCCCCATCCAGGCGAGCATCGCCTCCCCCTCCGCGGCGATCTGCTCCTTCACACCCCCCGCCACCTCCCGGAACAGCTCGACGGTGACCACGTCCCCCTCTCCTCTGGCCCACACCCCTCCCATGAACCCGTCCACCATCACCACGCACCGGCTCTGGTTCCCGTCGGTGTTCCGTCCTTTGAACTCGGGGGGCACGACGCGGGTCCGGTCGGCGTGCGAGAGCAGCAGGTTGTCGAACTCGGGGAGGAAGCGGGGCGGCGCCGGGGTGCCGGGGTCGGGCCGGGGCGCGTCCGGCAGGTCGAACAGCTCGACGCCGTTCTCGTCGCGGAAGGTGACCAGGCGCGGGCGGAGCTCCTCGAAGGCCTCCCGGAGCCGGGTGATCCCGGCCCAGGTCTGCATGTCCTTGACGGAGGCGGGCCCGAAGGCACCGAGGTACCGCAGGACCACGTCCCCGATCGCCGGCGCTTCCCCGGAGGGTTCCCCGGCGGGCGTCCCGGCGGGTTCCCCCACCCACCCCTCCAGGGTCGTCAGCCGCACCTGCCCGCTGCGGCCCCACACCCCGCGCGGGGTGACCTGCACGAGCGGCAGCAGGCACCGCGCGGCCACGGCCAGCGACTGCGGATCGGCCCCGGGCCACGTCCGGAGCAGCTCCTCCCGGATCTCCGCCATGGTCCGCGGCTCCTCCTCGACGAACCCCCGGGCCCGCCCGGCCAGCGCCCGCAGGTCCACCCCGGCCAGCCCCTTCCGGAAGTACCCCACCTCCCGGTCCCGGGCCCCCTGGACCAGCGGCCGCAGCGTCTGGGCGTCACGCACGGTATGGGTGTGGATGGTGGAGCGCATGGTCACCATCCGCACCACCTTCCGCTCCTCCATGAGCCGCCCCAGCTCCTCGGGCCGGAACCCGGCCAGCCGGGCGTGCAGCTGGAAGTACGGCGGCTTGACGTTCTGCGCCTGCAGTCCGAGCAGGTGCGCGACGGCATCGTCCGCCGGCATCTCGGCGCGGCTCAGCAGCAGCTGGCGGGCGAGCGTGGCACGGTTCAGTGCGCGGGTGTCGAGAACGGAGCTCATCGCGGAGGCCATGACCGCAACCTAGCCCCCCTTGCGGACACCTTCGGTCCGCAACCCTCCCCCGCTCCCCGGCCCCGCTACCCTACAAACCACCCCATACGCCCTATAGACCCCCCACCCCACCCGACGGGAGCTGAGCTGCGATGCCGGAGCGCCCAGACCGCCGCCCCACCCCCGCGAAGCGCGCGGCGTGGCTCCGCCCGTCCGGCCCCGCCCCCGCACCCCCGTCACCGGACCCGGCCCGGCTCCCGCTCTCGCCCCCGCCGAACCACCACAGCGTGATCGACTCGGCCGTCTACCGCGAAGGCCGCCGCGTCGCCTCCCCCGTCACCCTCGCCGAAACCTTCCGCAGGCTGCGCGAACAGCCCGACGGCATGGCCTGGATCGGCCTGCACCGCCCGACCGAGTCCGAACTCCACTCCCTCGCGGCCGAGTTCAACCTCCACCCGCTCTCGATCGAGGACGCCCTGGAGGCCCACCAGCGCCCCAAACTGGAACGCTACGGCGACACCCTCTTCGTGGTCCTGCGTGCGGCCCGCTACCTGGACGCCCAGGAGGAGGTCGACTTCGGCGAACTCCACGTCTTCGTCGGCCCGGACTTCCTGATCACGGTCCGCCACGGCGCGGCCCCCGACCTCTCCGCGGTCCGCCGCCGCATGGAGGAGACCCCGGACCTCCTCTCCCTGGGCCCGGAGGCCGCCCTGTACGCCATCCTCGACGCGGTGGTCGACGGGTACGCCCCCGTCGTGGCGGGCGTCCAGAACGACATGGACGAAATCGAGACCGAGGTCTTCCGCGGCGACCCAGAGGTCTCCCGCCGCATCTACGAACTCTCCCGCGAAATGGTCGAGTTCCAACGCGCCACCCGCCCCCTGGTCGGCATGCTCCACGCCCTGATGGCCGGCTTCGCCAAGTACGGCACGGACGAGGAACTCCAGCGCTACCTCCGCGACGTGGCAGACCACGTCACCCACACCAGCGAACGCGTAGACGGCTTCCGCCAGGCCCTGACCGAAATCCTCACGGTCAACGCCACCCTGGTCTCCCAACAACAGAACGCCGAAATGCGCGCCTTGGCCGAAGCGGGCTTCGAACAGAACGAGGAGATCAAGAAGATCTCCTCCTGGGCCGCCATCCTCTTTGCACCCACACTCGTGGGAACCATCTACGGCATGAACTTCGAAGACATGCCGGAGTTGAAGTGGGCAGGCGGCTACCCCTTCGCCATCCTCCTGATGGCAGTGGTCTGCGTCAGCCTGTACGTGATCTTCAAGAAGCGGGACTGGCTGTAACGACCCACCTCTCACGCTTGATCGACTTAGCGCAAGCGAACCATGAATCAAGCGCTCTGTGGCCCCGTGGGGAGGATCTGGGGAGAATCGACGGCGGTCGGTGAACCGGGCACAGAACCTGCACCGCGCCGCGACCGGCGCCCAGCACGGTCGCCCTGAATGCGACGCGACCATCATTCGGCTTCCGAGGCGAGGGGACTGGCTCAGGGTTCACCCGTCCC
Source organism: Streptomyces sp. NPDC029216 (assembly GCF_040648015.1). Taxonomy (NCBI): domain Bacteria; kingdom Bacillati; phylum Actinomycetota; class Actinomycetes; order Kitasatosporales; family Streptomycetaceae; genus Streptomyces; species Streptomyces sp. NPDC029216. The sequence goes on from NZ_JBEZWL010000203.1 coordinate 9,925, forward strand.
CGCTGGAGCGCCGCACGCGGCTGTACCAGACCTGCTCGCGATAGTGACATCGGACACTAAGACGTCATCTCATTTGGCCAGTCTTCGGTAGCAGATGAGGGTGCAGGCGATGCTGGTGAAGGCGAGGAAGTGGTCGGCTTTGCGTTCGTA
>NZ_JBEZWL010000204.1:0-10069 GCF_040648015.1 Streptomyces sp. NPDC029216
CATCGCCACGGCGATCGAGGCTTCGGGTGGCCCGAAGGTCGACAAGCGTCGCGTGGAGCTGGGCTCCCCGATCAAGACCCTCGGTTCGTACCAGGGTGCGGCCCGCGCCGGCGGCGCAGCGTCTGCACTGCCGCCGCGTCGAGCAGTGCCTCCGGTGTGCCGCCGCGCCGCTCGGTGCCGAGCAGCGCGGCGGTGACCAGCCCCTCCCAGTCCCCGTCCCCGTACGCGTGGCCGTCGTCGGCTGCCTTGTCCATCGGACCCCTCCCTCGTCAGTCCCCGTCGGTCGTCGGTCGTGAGTCGTACCGGCCCGGGCTCCGGTCCCGCCCCCTCCGCGGGACCGGAGCCGTGATGGCCGTACGACCGTGCTCAGCTGGCGTGGTTGTCGTTCATGAAAGCCCCCCGGCTCCTCGTCCTCGCGCCGGCGCCCCCGCGCCCGCGCGTCCTCCATGTCGGTCTGCGAGACGGCATGGATCCCCCCAGGCCCCCTGCGTTTTCGGTTGGTTCCGCCTTCCTCAGAGCAGCGGCACCGGCTCGGACGAGCCGGGCCGCCAGGCCGTCAGCGGAGTGAAGCCGCGATGGCCGCACTCGCCGAAGACCGTGACCGGACCGCCGCCCGAGAGGGCGGCCAGCTGCCACAGCCCGGACCGCGAGCGGCCCGCGCCGTGCGCCACCGGCAGTGCGGACGTCCCCTCCGCGTCCGCGAGCTGCCAGGCCCCGTCCCCCGCCTCACCCGGTATCGGGATCACCGGGCCCAGGACCACCGGCCAGGACTCCAGCCACGGGTCCTCCCGCAGTGCGGCCCCGTAGGCCTCCAGGGCCTCACCGGTGCCCACCCCGGCCGGGGCCCGGGTGTCCGCGGCCGCTGCCGCGGTACGGTCCCCCAGGTCCGCCCGGAGCCCCGCCGAGCCGGTCCGGAAGCGGGCTTCCGCCTCCAGCACCAGTCCGACGGGCAGTGCCAGCCCCGGCGCCCGCCCGGGCGGTCCGAAGTCCAGCACCAGCGCCGGCCGTCCGCTCTCCAGCCCGCGCAGCCATATCCGGCGGGTGGTGAGACGGCCGTCCGGGGACACCGAGTCGTACTGGGCGAGTACGAGCCAGCGGTCCCGGACGGTCTCCCCCTCCGCCGAGGACGGCAGACCCACCCGGTTCCGGACGGTCGCGGCCAGCGGCTCCGGCAGTCCCGAGACCCCCAGCCAGGCCCGGTCCAGCAGGTGCAGCAGCGCGAACTCCTCAAGCATCCGGGCGGGCCAGCCGGGGCCGCAACCGGGTATTGTCCCCAACTCCCGTACCCGGGCGGCCAGTCCGGGTGCCTGGGCGTCGACCATGCGGGCCGCGGTCTCCTCCCAGGGCGCGTACCCCGCCTGCGCCTGACCGGCGATGCCGCCGCGCAGGAGGTCCACGAGCCGCCGCTCCAGCTCGGTGACCCCCGCCCCGACCCGCTCGGCGCGCCGCTCGGCCCGCTTGCGGGCCGCTTCGGCGTCCACCGGGCCGGCCGCCGGGCGCGCGGCCTTCGCCGCGCGCTCCGCCAGCCAGGCCGCCGCCCAGTCGGGCGCCTCGGCCGGGTCCCCCAGCCCCTGCGCCGCCCAGAGCAGCAGCAGTCCCAGCGCGTGCTTGCACGGGAACTTCCGGCTCGGGCACGAGCAGTTGTACGCGGGCCCCGCCAGGTCGACGACCGTCCGGTACGGCGTGCCGCCGCTGCCCTTGCACAACCCCCACACCGCACCGGAAGCGGAACCTCCGGTCTGTGACCACGGACCCGCCCCGCCCAGCCTGCCCCCCGCCTTGCGCGACGCATCGTCAGGAGCCAGAGCCAGTACCTGTTCCGCCGTCCAGCGGACCCCCTGCTCAGTCATGGAAACCACCGTAGAGACCCCCACTGACAATCGCCCTGACCTGCAACGACGCCTCGAACAGGGGGCGTTGTCAGTGGCATGGTGCACGGTGGATCCAGCAGTCGGGAGCGGCTGCCGAGCACTGGAGGGGGACCATGAGCACGCACGGGAACGACACCGGTACCGAGGCACTGCGACCGCACGCGGAAGACGCCTTCGCGCACGAACTGAAAGCCCTGGAAGCCGCCGACGACCGGCCCCGCCCGGCCCGCTGGAAGCTCTCCCCGTGGGCCGTGGCCACGTACCTCCTGGGCGGCACGCTCGCCGACGGCACGGTCGTCACGCCCAAGTACGTCGGCCCCCGCCGGATCGTCGAGGTCGCCGTCACCACCCTCGCGACCGACCGCGCCCTGCTCCTGCTCGGCGTCCCCGGCACCGCCAAGACCTGGGTCTCCGAGCACCTGGCCGCCGCCGTCAGCGGGGACTCCACCCTGCTGGTCCAGGGCACGGCCGGCACCCCCGAGGAGGCCATCCGCTACGGCTGGAACTACGCCCGCCTCCTCGCCCACGGCCCCAGCCGCGAGGCCCTCGTCCCCAGCCCCGTCATGCGGGCCATGGCCCAGGGCATGACCGCCCGGGTCGAGGAACTCACCCGCATCCCCGCCGACGTCCAGGACACCCTCATCACCGTCCTGTCCGAGAAGACCCTCCCGATACCGGAGCTCGGCGAGGAGGTCCAGGCCGTGCGCGGCTTCAACCTCATCGCCACCGCCAACGACCGCGACCGCGGGGTCAACGAGCTGTCCAGCGCCCTGCGTCGCCGCTTCAACACCGTCGTCCTGCCGCTGCCCGCCACCACCGACGCCGAGGTCGACATCGTCGCCCGCCGCGTCGACCAGATGGGCCGCGCCCTGGACCTGCCGGCCGCCCCCGAGGGGCTGGAGGAGATCCGCCGCGTCGTCACCGTCTTCCGCGAACTGCGCGACGGCGTCACCGCCGACGGCCGCACCAAGGTGAAGTCGCCCAGCGGCACCCTCTCCACCGCCGAGGCCATCTCCGTGGTCACCGGCGGCCTCGCCCTCGCCGCGCACTTCGGGGACGGCGTCCTGCGCCCCTCCGACGTGGCCGCGGGGATCCTCGGCGCCGTCGTCCGCGACCCGGCCGCCGACCGGGTCGTCTGGCAGGAGTACCTGGAGGCGGTCGTCCGCGAGCGCGACGGCTGGAAGGACTTCTACCGCGCCTGCCGGGAGGTGACGGCATGAGCCCGGGAGCCGCGGGGCCGCTGCTGCTCGGCGTCCGCCACCACGGGCCGGGCTCGGCCCGGGCGGTGCGGGCCGCGCTGGACCGGGCGCAGCCGAGGGCCGTCCTGATCGAGGGGCCGCCCGAGGGGGACGCGCTGCTCGCGCTGGCCGCCGAGCCGGGGATGCGCCCGCCCGTCGCCCTGCTCGCGCACGCGGCGGACGACCCGGGCCGGGCCGCGTTCTGGCCGCTGGCCGGCTTCTCCCCGGAGTGGGTCGCCATCCGCTGGGCCCAGGCGCGGGACGTTCCGGTGCGCTTCATCGACCTGCCCGCCGCCCATACGCTGGCCGCGCCCGAGGAGGAGGAAGGGGACGCGGGCGGGCTGCCGGTGGATCCGCTCGCCGTGCTCGCGGAGACCGCCGGGTACGAGGACCCGGAGCGCTGGTGGGAGGACGTGGTCGAGCACCGCGCCGGCGGAGGGGCGGCAGACCCGTCGGCCGCCTTCGAGGCCCTCGCGGAGGCCATGGGCGCGCTGCGCGAGACCTACGGGGACGGCGGCCGGCCCCGCGACCTGGTCCGCGAGGCCCACATGCGGCAGCGGATGCGGGCCGCCCGACGGGAGTTCGGCGACGACTACGCCGTGGTGTGCGGCGCGTGGCACGTCCCGGCGCTGCGCGCCAGGACGACGGTCGCGGCGGACCGGGCACTGCTCGCGGGCCTGCCCAGGACCAAGGTGGAGACAACCTGGGTGCCCTGGACCCACCGCAGGCTCGCCCGGGCCGGCGGGTACGGCGCGGGCATCACCTCGCCCGGCTGGTACGCGCACCTCTTCGCCTCCCGCGACCGGCCGGTCGAGCGGTGGCTGACGAAGGTGGCCGGGCTGCTGCGGGAGGAGGACCGGCAGGTCTCCCCGGCCCACGTCATCGAGGCGGTCCGGCTGGCCGAGACCCTGGCCGCCGTCCGGGGCCGCCCGGTGGCCGGGCTCGGCGAGACCCTGGAGGCGGTGCGGGCGGTGATGTGCGACGGCTCCGACGTCCCGCTCGCGCTGGTCGAGGACCGGCTCGTCGTCGGGGACGTGCTCGGCGAGGTCCCGGACGCGGCGCCCGCCGTACCGCTCCAGCGGGACCTCACTCGCCGGCAGCGCTCGCTGCGGCTCAAGGCCGAGGCCCGGCAGCGGGAGCTGGAACTGGACCTGCGCAAGGAATCCGACGCCGCCAAGTCCCTGCTGCTGCACCGGCTGCGGATGCTCGGCATCGACTGGGGCGTGCCCACCGCCTCCCGGGGCGGTACGGGCACCTTCCGGGAGACCTGGCGGCTGTGCTGGGAGCCGGAGCTGTCGGTGCGGGTCGCCGAGGCCGGCATCTGGGGCACCACCGTCCCGGCGGCGGCCACCGCCAAGGCCGAGGCCGACGCGGCGGGCGCCACGGAGCTGGGGGAGGTCACGGCGCTGGCCGAGCGGTGCCTGCTGGCCGGACTGTCGGAGGCGCTGCCCGCCGTGCTGCGGGTGCTGGCCGATCTGGCGGCGCTGGACACCGATGTGGCCCGGCTCGCCAAGGCGCTGCCCGCGCTGGCCCGTTCGCTGCGGTACGGGGACGTACGGGGTACGGACTCGGCGGCGCTCGGCACGGTCGCCGCCGGGCTGGCCGAGCGGATCTGCGTGGCCCTCCCGCCCGCCTGCGCGGCCGGGCTCGACGCCGACGGGGCGGCGGAGCTGCGGGGCCACCTCGACGGGGTGCACGGGGCGGTCGCCCTGCTGGCCGACGCGGACGAGGGGCTGCGGGAGCGCTGGTCGGCCGTACTGCGGACGCTGGCCGGGCGGGAGACCGTGCCCGGGCTGATACGCGGCCGGTCGGTGCGGCTGCTGCTGGACGACGGACGGCTCCCGGCCGGGGAGACGGCCCGCCTGATGGGGCTCGCCCTGTCCCCGGCGGCCTCCCCGGCCGACGCGGCGGGCTGGATCGAGGGGTTCGCCGGCGGCGGTTCCGGCGGCGGGACGCTCCTGGTCCACGACGAACGGCTGCTGGGCCTGATCGACGCCTGGCTGACGGCGGTGCCGGAGCGCGCCTTCATCGACGTCCTGCCGCTGCTGCGGCGCACGTTCGGGGCGTACGAGCCGGGCGTGAAGCGGAGCCTGGGGGAACTGGTCCGCCGCGGCCCCGGCGCCCGGCGGAGACCCGCCGGTCCGGGGACGGCCCCCGAGGGCTTCGCCCCGGACCTGGACCCGGCCCGCGCGGACGCGGTGACGGAAGTGGTCCGCCTCCTCCTCACGGCGGCCTGAAGCCCCTCGCCCGCCGGCCGGGCGGGGGCAACGGGTCCCGCTCAGCCCGCACCCACCCGGGTGAGAGCCGTGGAGGCGGGGCGGGGCGGGGTGCCGGTCGGGGAGTGGTGCAGGGGCGGGTGAGGCAGGGCCGGGCGGGGCTGGAGCGCTACGGCCGGACCGGCGGCGTGCGCGGGGCGTGGCCCCGAGGATGCCTCCCAGCGGTGGCTGGGGGGAGGAACGAGTGGAGGGGGAAGGACAGATGGCGGAGACGGAGAGCGCCGGGGACGAGCGGCTGCGGCGCTGGCGGATGGTGCTCGGCGGGGGCGAGGGCGACGGGACCGGCCGAGTGCTCGGCGGGCGGGACGCGGCCATGGACGCTGCGCTGGCCGCGCTCTACGGAGGCGGAGGCGGGGGCGGCGGCAGGGGGACGGGGGAGCGGGCGGGCGGGCTCGAAGGGTCCGCGCCGCGCGTGGCACGGTGGCTCGGGGACATCCGTACGTACTTCCCCAGCTCCGTCGTGCAGGTCATGCAGCGGGACGCCATCGAACGGCTCGGCCTGTCCACGCTGCTGCTGGAGCCGGAGATGCTGGAGGCCGTCGAGCCCGACGTGCACCTGGTCGGCACCCTGCTGTCGCTGATCAAGGCCATGCCCGACACCACCAAGGAGACGGCGCGGGCCGTGGTCCGCAAGGTGGTCGACCAGCTGGAGAAGCGGCTCGCGACCCGGACCCGGGCCACCCTCACGGGCGCGCTCGACCGGTCGGCCCGGATCAGCCGCCCCCGCCACCGGGACATCGACTGGGACCGGACCATCCGCGCCAACCTCCGGAACTACCTCCCCGAGCACCGCACCGTCGTGCCCGAACGGCTCGTCGGCTACGGCCGGGCCGCGCGGGCGGTCAGGAAGGAGGTGGTCCTCTGCATCGACCAGTCGGGTTCGATGGCGGCCTCGGTCGTCTACGCCTCCGTCTTCGGGGCGGTCCTGGCCTCCATGCGGGCGATCGCCACCCGCCTGGTCGTGTTCGACACGGCGGTGGTCGACCTGACCGACCAGCTCGACGATCCGGTCGACGTCCTCTTCGGCACCCAGCTCGGCGGCGGCACCGACATCAACCGCGCCCTCGCCTACTGCCAGTCCAAGATCACCCGTCCTGCCGACACGGTCGTGGTCCTGATCAGTGATCTCTACGAGGGCGGGATCAGGGACGAGATGCTCAAGCGGGTCGCCGCGATGAAGGCGTCCGGCGTGGAGTTCGTGGCCCTGCTCGCGCTGTCCGACGAGGGCGCCCCCGCCTACGACCGCGAGCACGCCGCGGCCCTCGCCGCGCTCGGCGCCCCGGCCTTCGCCTGCACGCCCGACCTGTTCCCGGAGGTGATGGCGGCCGCGCTGGAGAAGCGCCCCCTGCCGGTCCCGTGAGGCCCGCGAAGGGGTTCCGGGTGACCCCGCGGCATATCGGCGGATCACACGAAGATGCAGTTCCGCGGTGAGGCGATCTGTGACAGGTATCACCGCTCAGGTGTGATCTGTGATTTAGGGTCCTACGGCCCTCGGGGATAACCTGCGAGACGGACATGCCGCGTCCACGGTCACCGTGTGCGCCTCCCCTGTGACAGCGCCGTCACGTTGCCCTCCGCGGCACGCCCACGCAGATAGCAGACAAACCGCGAATCACTGCGAATCTTTGAAGACAAGGGACGGACGCGCGTGGACCTGTTCGAGTACCAGGCGAGGGACCTCTTCGCCAAGCACGGTGTACCGGTGCTGGCCGGTGAAGTCATCGACACGCCTGAGGCGGCTCGCGAGGCCACCGAGAAGCTGGGCGGCAAGTCGGTCGTCAAGGCCCAGGTGAAGGTCGGCGGCCGCGGCAAGGCCGGCGGCGTCAAGCTCGCCGCCACCCCGGACGAGGCCGTCGCCCGCGCGACGGACATCCTGGGCATGGACATCAAGGGCCACACGGTCCACAAGGTGATGATCGCCGAGACCGCTCCCGAGATCCTCGAGGAGTACTACGTCTCGTACCTCCTCGACCGGACCAACCGCACCTTCCTGGCCATGGCCTCGGTCGCCGGCGGCATGGACATCGAGCAGGTCGCCGAGGAGACCCCCGAGAAGCTCGCGAAGGTCCCGGTCAACGCCAACGAGGGCGTGACGATCGAGAAGGCCCGCGAGATCGTCGCCCTGGCGAAGTTCCCGGCCGAGGTCGCCGAGAAGGTCGCCGAGGTCCTCGTGACCCTGTGGAAGACCTTCATCGCCGAGGACGCGCTCCTCGTCGAGGTCAACCCGCTCGCGAAGGTCGCCTCCGGCGAGGTCATCGCCCTCGACGGCAAGGTCTCCCTGGACGAGAACGCCGAGTTCCGCCAGCCGGGTCACGAGGAGTTCGTGGACCACGCGGCCGCGAACCCGCTTGAGGCCGCCGCCAAGGAGAAGGGCCTCAACTACGTCAAGCTCGACGGCGAGGTCGGCATCATCGGCAACGGCGCGGGTCTCGTCATGAGCACCCTCGACGTCGTCGCGTACGCCGGTGAGAACCACGGTGGCGTCAAGCCCGCCAACTTCCTGGACATCGGCGGTGGCGCCTCCGCCGCCGTCATGGCCAACGGCCTGGAGATCATCCTCGGCGACCCGGACGTCAAGTCCGTGTTCGTCAACGTCTTCGGTGGCATCACCGCGTGTGACGAGGTCGCCAACGGCATCGTCCAGGCGCTGCAGCTGCTTGAGGACCGGGGCGAGGCGGTCACCAAGCCGCTGGTCGTCCGCCTCGACGGCAACAACGCCGAGCTGGGTCGCAAGATCCTCTCGGACGCCAACCACCCGCTGGTGCAGCGCGTGGACACCATGGACGGCGCGGCCGACAAGGCCGCCGAGCTCGCGGCTGCGAAGTAAGGGCAGAGGTCACAGACTCACATGGCTATCTTCCTCAACAAGGACAGCAAGGTCATCGTCCAGGGCATGACCGGTGCCACGGGCATGAAGCACACCAAGCTGATGCTGGCTGACGGCACCAACATCGTCGGTGGCGTGAACCCGCGCAAGGCCGGCACCACCGTCGACTTCGACGGCACCGAGGTCCCGGTCTTCGGCTCCGTCGCCGAGGCGATGGAGAAGACGGGCGCCAACGTCTCCGTCCTCTTCGTCCCGCCGGCCTTCGCCAAGGCCGCCGTCGTCGAGGCCATCGACGCCGAGATCCCGCTGGCCGTCGTCATCACCGAGGGCATCGCGGTGCACGACTCCGCCGCCTTCTGGTCGTACGCGACCGCCAAGGGCAACAAGACCCGCATCATCGGCCCGAACTGCCCGGGTCTGATCACCCCCGGCCAGTCCAACGCCGGCATCATCCCGGGCGACATCACCAAGCCCGGCAAGATTGGTCTCGTGTCCAAGTCCGGCACGCTGACCTACCAGATGATGTACGAGCTGCGCGACATCGGCTTCACCTCCGCCGTCGGCATCGGTGGCGACCCGGTCATCGGCACCACGCACATCGACGCCCTGGAGGCCTTCGAGGCCGACCCGGAGACCGAGCTCATCGTCATGATCGGCGAGATCGGCGGCGACGCCGAGGAGCGTGCGGCGGACTTCATCGCGAAGAACGTCACCAAGCCGGTCGTCGGCTACGTCGCGGGCTTCACCGCCCCCGAGGGCAAGACCATGGGCCACGCCGGCGCCATCGTCTCGGGCTCCTCCGGCACCGCGCAGGCCAAGAAGGAGGCCCTTGAGGCCGCGGGCGTCAAGGTCGGCAAGACCCCGACCGAGACGGCCAAGCTGGCGCGCGAGATCCTCGAAGGCGCGAAGTAAGCGCTAGAGGTACGGAAGTACGGGCGTGGCCCGCACCCCTCGGGGTGCGGGCCACGCCCTTTTTTTGCGGCCCGTGCCGCCCGCTCACTCCAGCGTCGGGTGGAGCCGGCGGGGGCCGGCGGCCGGATGGTCCCGGAGCTTGTCCTGCAGGACCCGGCTCGTCTCCGTCAGCCGCTGCGGGCCGCTGAGCGGCGGGACCCCCGAGACGCGCGCGCCCGGCGCGACCGGTGCGACGTAGTGGTCCGGCGCGGTGACGGTGGTGTACCCGGTGGCGATGGCGATCACCGCGGTGAGCACGAGCGCCGCCCGCGCCCAGCGGCGGGCGCGGTACTCGCTGAGGGCGCGGACCGTGGCCGCCGGGGCCGCCTCCAGCGGCACGGCGGGCCGCACGGCGCCGAGCCACTCGCGCAGCACGGCCGACTGCTGCTCCGGCGGTACGTCGGCCAGCCCGGGGAGCCGGGTGCAGAGGTCGGCGTGGGCGCGCAGCAGGCGGTTGCCGGTGGTGGGGGTGCTGGCCTCGGTCTCGGCGGCCGTGTCGGGCAGGTCGAGGCCGACGCCGTCGTAGAGCAGCACGGTCCGGCGGTGCGCGGGCGGCAGGGCGAGCAGGGCGCCCAGCAGGATGCGGTCGTTGGGGTCGGCCGGGGCCTTGTCGGGCCGTCCTAGGGTCCGGTGGGCCCGGCGGAGCCGGCGCCAGGGGGAGAGGGCGTGCTCGTACGCGGCCGCGCGGACCCAGCCCACGGGGTCGGGGTCGGCGGCCACCTCGGGCCACTGCGCCCAGGCCTGACGGAACGCCCGCCCCACGGACTCCTGGGCGAGGGCGCGACGGCCCGTCAGGAGGTAGACCTGGCGCACCAGGGCGGGGGCGGAGTAGGCGTAGAGGCAGTCGAACGCCTCGGCGGGCCGCACCGGCCGCGCCCGCCGGGCGGGGGCCGACGCGGCTCCGCC
>NZ_JBEZWL010000205.1:0-9898 GCF_040648015.1 Streptomyces sp. NPDC029216
CTTGACAGGCCGGCCCGACACGGAAGGACGATGAGACTGACGGGAAAACCCCAACCCCTCCCTGAGACCGCCCCACCGGGACCCGGCCCACCCCCACCCCCACCCCGCCCTACCTCCTCCGGCTCCGCCACCCCAGGTAAGCCGCCAGGACCCCGCCCGCCATACGCGCCAGCGTCGGCCACATCGACTGGAAGGCCGGGCCCAGCTGGGCCTCCGGCAGGGGCTCGCCCCAGCGGCCCGTGGTGCGGCCCCACAGCCACAGCATCGCCGCCGTGAAGACACCGGCGGGTACGCCGAGGATCACCCACTTGCGCTCCCGTGGCCCGAGCACCCGGGAGACGTACCCCACCAGCGCGCCCGCCCCGAGCAGCGGCCAGTACCCCGTGAGCGCCCCCGCGGCGCACAGCAGCGCCGCCAGCAGGAGGAAGCCGTGCGGGCGGGGGCGCGGCGCCGCGGCGGGCTTCGCCGGTTCGGGGGGCGGGGCCGGCTCGCCACGTCGGCGGCGCTGCCGGAGGTGGCGGAGCAGCCCGCCCCCGTCCTGCGGCGGGGCCGCGGCGGGCGCCGTGGCCGGGGGGTCGTCCTCCGGCGGGGCCAGGAGCTCCGGGATCTCGATGCCGCCCGCGAACCCCTCGACCTGCGGTCCCCGCCCGGTGGCAGGGAGCCGCCACCAGTCGGGTTCGCCGCCGTCGGCCGCGGAGCCGCCGAGTTCGTCCAGGCCGGCCAGGTGCGGCGGTACGTTCCGCGCCTCCGGGAACGCCTCCGGAGCCGGCTTCGGCGCCGCCGCCCTCCGGCGCCGGTTCCCGCGCTGTTGCGGCACCGCCACCGCGGGGACGGCGACGGCCTCGGCCGCCGGCCGCCGGCCCACCGCGTCCAGGACCTCCTCCGGCGTGCCGAGCCGCTGCAGGACGGCCCGTACCGCTTCCGGCGTCTCCGGCTCGAACCGTGCGCGCCGCCGGTCGATCTCGTCCCGCAGCCCCGACACCAGCCGCATCCGGTCCCCCGACGACAGCTGCCGCTGCTGGGCCAAGTCCCCGACCCGGCTCAGGTATTCGTAGACCAGATGGTCGCTCTCGATCCCCACGCCCCAGAAGGTAGCGCGTGCACGCGTGGAGCGGTCCTCGGCGCAACGGATACCGTTGCCCGGATGGGGACCGGCCGACGACCGGCCGACGTGACCAGGAGGCGACCACCGTGCCCGAGGGAAGTCCGAAGGGAAGCACGCCGGGAAGCGCAGCAGGACCTACGACCGGCAGCACCGCCGGCAGCACCACCGGCGCCACCGGCAGCACCGCCGCGGCTCCCCCGCGCTCCCTCGCCGAGGCGCTCCGCGGCCGCGACGACGCGGCGCTCGCCGCGCTGCTGCACGCCCGCCCCGACCTGCTGAACCCGGTGCCCGGCGACGTCACGCAGCTGGCCACGCGTGCCGGTACCCGTGCCTCCGTCGTGCGCGCCCTGGACCGCCTCGACCGGTTCGCGCTCCAGACGGCCGAGGCCCTCGCGGTGGCCCCGGACCCCTGCCCGTACCCGGTGCTGGAGGAGCTGCTCACCGGCACCGGCGGTGAGGACACCCGGGACGAGGCGGCCCGCGCGGCCCTCCCCCGGGCCCTGGGGACCCTGCGCGACCAGGCCCTGGTGTGGGGCGACGACGACCGGCTGCGCCTGGTCCGCACCGCCCGGGAGCTGCTGGCCCCCTCCGCGCAGCGGCCCTCCCCGACCGGGCTGGGGCCGACCGTCGCCGAGGCCACGGCGGGGATGTCGCCGACCCGGGTCCAGGAGATCGTCGCGGCCGCCGGGCTGCCCCCCACCCATGACCCGGTGTCGGCGGTGGCCGCCCTGACCGGGCTGTTCACCGACCCGCAGCGGATGTCGGCGCTGCTGGACCAGGCTCCGGCGGAGGCGCACCAGGTGCTGGGGCGGCTCGTGTGGGGGCCGCCGTACGGGGAGGTGACCCCGAACCCGACGCCGCCGGTGCGCTGGCTGCGTGACCGGGGGCTGCTGCTGCCGGCTTCGGCGCGGACCGTCGTACTGCCCCGCGAGGTGGCGCTGCACCTGCGCGGCGGGCTCGCGCACCGGCGGACGGCGCCGGTCGCGCCGCCGGTCGGCGTGCACCGGGAGCACCGTCCACAGCTTGTGGACGCGAACGCCGCCGGGCAGGCGCTGGCCGCGCTGGGCACCGTCGAGGAGCTGGTGAAGTCCTGGGAGCACACCGGGCCGCTGGTGCTGCGGGCGGGCGGGCTCGCCGTGCGCGACCTCAAGCGGACGGCGTCCACCCTGGACACCTCCGAGCAGGCGGCCGCGTTCTGGATCGAACTCGCCTACGCGGCCGGGCTGCTGGCCGGCGACGGCGAGGCCGACGAGCGGTACGCGCCCACTCCCGCCTTCGACGACTGGTGCGAACTGCCGCCCGCCGAGCGGTGGTCGGAGCTGGCCTCGGCCTGGCTGGCCGCCACCCGTACCGCCGGGATGGTCGGCGAGCAGGACACCAAGGGCCGCACCCTGGCGGTGCTCGGCCCCGACCTGGACCGCTCGCCGGCGCCCGAGGTGCGCCGCCGGGTCCTCGAACTCCTCGCCGCCCTGCCCGAGGGCGGCTCGCCCGACCCGGAGGCGCTGCTGGAGCGGCTCGCCTGGGAGCGCCCGGAGCGCGGTACGAGCGACCTGCGGGCCCGCCTCGCGCACTGGACCCTGCACGACGCCGAGGTCCTGGGCGTCACCGGCCGGGGCGCGCTCAGCGCGTTCGGCCGTGCCCTGCTGGAGGGCCGAGACCCGGCGCCGGTGCTGTCGCCGCTGCTGCCGGAGCCGGTGGACCACGTCCTGCTGCAGGCCGACCTGACGGCGGTGGCGCCGGGGCCGCTGCGCCGGCCGCTCGGCGACGTGCTGGCGGTGCTGGCGGACGTGGAGTCCAAGGGCGGGGCGACGGTGTACCGGTTCACGCCCGGGTCGGTGCGCCGGGCCCTGGACTCCGGTCAGACCGCCTCCGACCTGCACGCCTTCCTCGCCGAGCACAGCCGTACCCCGGTGCCGCAGCCGCTGGCGTACCTGATCGACGACGTGGCGCGGCGGCACGGGCACCTGCGGGTCGGCGCGGCCTCCTCGTACGTGCGCTGCGACGACGACGCCATGCTGGGCGAGATCCTGGCCGACAAGCGCTCGGCGGGCCTGGGTCTGCGCCGGATCGCGCCGACGGTGCTGGCGGCGCAGGCCGAGCCGGGCGCGCTGCTCGACGGGCTGCGGGCGATGGGGTACGCCCCGGCGGCGGAGTCCCGGACGGGCGACGTGCTGGTGGCGCGGGCGGCCGCGCACCGCACCCCGGAGCGCACGGCGCCGGTGCCGGTCCCGGACGGACCGCCGGTGCCGGACGCGACGCTGCTGGGGGCGGCGGTACGGGCGATCCGCGCGGGCGACCTGGCGGCGACGGCGGTCCGCAAGGCGCCGGCCGAGCCGTCGGCCGCGCCGGCTCCGGGCGAGCTGCCGCGCACGAGCGCGGCGGAGACCCTGGCCACGGTGCAGGCGGCGGCGCTGACCGGGTCCGCGGTGTGGATCGGGTACGTCAACGCCGAGGGGGCGGCGAGCCAGCGGGTGATCGCCCCGGTGCGGGTGGAGGGCGGCTTCGTCACCGGCTACGACCACACGGCGGACGAGGTGCGCACGTACGCCCTGCACCGGATCACGGGGGTCGCCGAACTGGCGGAGGACCAGGTCTAGGACCGTCCGGGAAGGAAAAACCCCTGGCGGGAGGGGGTGTGCGCGCCGCACCCTGACCCCATGCAGGAATCCCGTGAAACCCCTACGCGCCAGATCCGCGCCGCGCACACCGCCACCACCGTGACGGTGTACCAGGCGTACTCGCCCGCCCTCGGCCTCCCGGCGGCCCGTGACGGCCGCTTCCCGCCCGCCTGGAAGCGGGAGCGGATGACGTGGATCAAGCCGTCGTTCCTGTGGATGATGTACCGCTGCGGCTGGGCCACGAAGGAAGGCCAGGAGACCGTGCTGGCGGTGGAGATCAGCCGCGAGGGCTTCGACGGGGCCCTGGCGGAGGCCTGCCTGTCGCACTACGCGCCGCGCGTGCACACCGACCGCGCGGAGTGGAAGAAGACCCTGTCCCGCTCCCCCGTCCGCGTCCAGTGGGACCCGGAGCGCGACCCGCACCTGAAGCCGCTGCCCTACCGGTCCCTCCAGCTCGGCCTGTCGGGCCCGGCGTCACGGGCGTACGCCGACGAGTGGACGGTCTCCATCCGCGACGTCACCCCGCTGGCCCGGGAGATCCACGGCCTGGTCCGCGCCGGCGACACCGACGCGGCCCGCGCGCTGCTCCCGGTGGAGACCCCGTACCCGGCGGGGCCGCTGCCTCACCTCGGCGCGTAGCCGACCGTCCCCCACCGGCCCGTACGCGGCGCCATGTACGGGCGGCACCGCCTTTTCCCCGGCCGGCCCGGCAGGACCCCCACACCTGCTGCCGGATGCGGCAGACTGGAGGTTTGGCCGTCCGCGCCCGGGCGGCCGCCACTCGCCGGAAAGGGACCAGGCGTGAACGGGCCTCTCATCGTCCAGAGCGACAAAACCCTCCTCCTGGAGGTCGATCACGAGCTCGCCGGAGCCGCGCGCCGGGCCATCGCCCCCTTCGCCGAGCTGGAGCGGGCGCCCGAGCACATCCACACCTACCGGATCACGCCGCTGGGGCTGTGGAACGCGCGGGCCGCCGGGCACGACGCCGAGCAGGTCGTCGACGCGCTCGTCGAGTTCTCGCGGTATCCCGTCCCGCACGCGCTGCTCGTCGACGTGGCCGAGACCATGGCCCGCTACGGGCGGCTGACCCTGTCCAAGCACCCCGTGCACGGGCTGGTGCTGACCAGCACGGACCGGCCCGTGCTGGAGGAGATCCTGCGGTCGAAGCGGATCACCCCGCTGGTGGGGGCGCGGATCGACGCGGACTCGGTGGCGGTGCACCCGTCGGAGCGCGGGCAGATCAAGCAGACGCTGCTCAAGCTGGGCTGGCCCGCCGAGGACCTCGCCGGGTACGTGGACGGTGAGGCGCACGCGATCGAGCTGGAGGAGAACGGCTGGGCGCTGCGGCCGTACCAGGCGCAGGCCGTCGAGGGGTTCTGGCACGGCGGGTCGGGCGTGGTCGTGCTGCCGTGCGGCGCGGGCAAGACGCTGGTCGGGGCCGGTGCGATGGCGAAGGCCAAGGCGACGACGCTGATCCTGGTGACGAACACGGTCTCCGCGCGGCAGTGGAAGCACGAGCTGGTCCGGCGGACCTCGCTGACGGAGGACGAGATCGGCGAGTACTCGGGGACGCGGAAGGAGATCCGGCCCGTCACGATCGCCACCTACCAGGTCCTCACCACGAAGCGGAAGGGCGTCTATCCGCACCTGGAGCTGTTCGACTCCCGGGACTGGGGGCTGATCCTCTACGACGAGGTGCACCTGCTGCCGGCGCCCGTCTTCAAGTTCACGGCCGACCTGCAGGCCCGCCGCCGGCTCGGGCTGACGGCGACGCTGGTCCGCGAGGACGGCCGGGAGTCGGACGTGTTCTCGCTGATCGGGCCGAAGCGGTTCGACGCGCCGTGGAAGGAGATCGAGGCGCAGGGCTACATCGCGCCCGCCGACTGCGTGGAGGTCCGGGTCAACCTCACCGAGTCGGAGCGGCTGGCGTACGCGACGGCCGAGACCGAGGAGAAGTACCGCTTCTGCGCGACGACCGCGACGAAGCGGAAGGTGACCGAGGCGCTGGTGCGCAAGCACCAGGGCGAGCAGACGCTGGTCATCGGGCAGTACATCGACCAGCTGGACGAGCTCGGAGAGCACCTGGACGCGCCCGTCATCAAGGGCGAGACCTCCAACGCGCAGCGGGAGAAGCTCTTCGACGCCTTCCGCGAGGGCGAGATCAACGTGCTGGTCGTGTCGAAGGTCGCGAACTTCTCCATCGACCTTCCCGAGGCGACGGTCGCCATCCAGGTGTCGGGCACCTTCGGGTCCCGGCAGGAGGAGGCGCAGCGTCTGGGCCGGGTGCTGCGGCCGAAGGCGGACGGGCACGAGGCGCGGTTCTACTCGGTCGTGGCGCGCGACACGATCGACCAGGACTTCGCCGCCCACCGTCAGCGGTTCCTGGCGGAGCAGGGCTACGCCTACCGGATCATGGACGCGGACGAGCTCCTGGCGGGTGACTGACCCGGCCGGTGAGCCCCGGCTCCGCGGACTGCCGTTCCCGGGGTGGCCCGGGGGCGGGGATGCGGGCCGTCCCGCGGCGGGGCCGGCGGCGCCCGAGGGCGGTCGCCGTCCTGGCCGCGAGGGCGGTGAGCGGCGGGACGGCCCACACCCACAGGTGCCGCCAGTCCAGCAGCGGGGCCGGGCCGGCCGCCGGCGGGTGGCGGGCCCAGAAGTCGGCGGAGGCCTCCGGGAGGACCAGCGCGCCGAGCAGGGCGGTGCCGGCGAACCCGGCCAGGGCGGTCAGGCCGGCCCGGGCCCGCCCGGTGAGCAGCAGGTACGGGATGAACACCGCCGGGGTCAGGGTGATCCCGGCGGCGGTGCCCAGCGCGAAGCCCTTGCCGAGCGCGGCGCGCGGCCGGCCCAGGTCCCAGAGGGCCAGGCAGGCCAGGGCCAGGTTGATCTGCCCGGGCAGCGGGCTCTGGAACAGCGGCTCCAGCCAGAGCCCGGCGATGGTGGCGGCCAGGACGGGGCCCGGCCGGGCCCGCACTCCGGCGGGGCGGCAGGAGAGCAGGATCAGCAGGGCGAGCAGGCCGCCGTTCCCGAGGACGAGGACGGCCTTCAGCACACCGGCCGGCAGCCAGGCGGCCGGCGTGAAGAGGATCGCGGCGAACGGCGGATAGTCGGCGGGCGGACGCCAGTCGGCGGCGGAGAACCCGCTGAGGAGGGCGTCGGCGGTCGGGACGCGCAGGGCGACGCACAGGACGCCGAGGGCGAGCAGCGCCCCTGTGACCAGCAGGCCGGCGAGGGGCGACGGCGAGCGGTCGGGATCGGGGCTGCGGGTCACGCGCGTGACCCTAGTGGATCATCGCGGGACGGCCGCCGGGATCAGGCCACGCGCCGCGACCGCAGGTCAGCGAGGGTACGCGGCCCGGCGGTCAGCGGCGTATGACGCCCGCGTCCGCGGAGTACTCGCCGAGGACGGCGACGCTCACGGCGGCCGCCGCGAAGACCTTCACGGCACGCAGGGCGTCGCCGACGCGGTGGCGGGAGGGGTGGGAGGTGGTGGCGGTGGCGCCGCTAGGGCGGCCGCCCTGGATCGGGGTGAAGGTTGCGGTGCTCATGTATCCATGGTGCGTTTTCTCCCCGTCGCGCGCATCGGTCTGGAGAGCCAACCTCACCGGTCCCCGGGTCCTCCTCACGTCCCATGGCTTCCCCTAGTGGCTCTGCCGAAGGTCTGACACCCCTGGGTATGACACCCGTTCGGAGGTACCGGCCGCCCGGGACCTCCGTCCCGTAAATCCATTCGCGCCGCCCACGCCCGCTGACTACAATCTCCGCTCTTGCCGCCTCCCGCCGCCGTACCGGGGAGAGCCTCCCGCCGGACGGAAACCGGTGGGTTTCTGTTCCGCACCGAGCCGCTGGAGGCAGTCCCGTGCCCGCGCACGCCCCCGACACCACGACCGACGACGCCGCGCCCGGCACGGCCGCCGCACCCGGCACTGCCCCCGCACCCGGCGCACCCGGCACACCCGGCACACCCAGCACGCCCGGCCCGGCCGACACCGCCGACCTGCTGGGCCGCGAGCGGGCCCACCTGGCCGCCTCCCGCGCCGCCCTGCGCGCGATGCGCGCGGACGTCGAGGCCCTCGACATCCGCGACGTCACCGCGAACTGGGTCAACGCCATCGTCCTCCAGGCGCAGATCGACGACCGCATCAAGGCCCTGGCCGACCTCGCCCACACCCCGCTGTTCTTCGGCCGCCTCGACTACCTGCACGCCCCGGGCGCCGACCTCGCCGAGGGCGCGGCGGGCGAGCAGTTCTACATCGGCCGCCGCCACGTCCACGACGCCGACGGCGACCCGATGGTGATCGACTGGCGCGCGCCCGTCTCCCAGCCCTTCTACCGCGCCTCCAAGGCCGACCCGCAGGACATCGGCCTGCGCCGCCGCTTCGGCTACACCGGCGGCGACCTCACCGCCTACGAGGACGAGCACCTGTCCGACCCCGCGGAGACGGCGGCCGTCAGCAAGCTGCTCCAGCAGGAGATCGAGCGCCCCCGCGTCGGCCCGATGCGCGACATCGTCGCGACGATCCAGCCGGAGCAGGACGAGATCGTCCGCTCCGGCCTGTCCGGCTCGGTCTGCGTCCAGGGCGGCCCCGGCACCGGCAAGACGGCCGTCGGCCTGCACCGGGTCGCGTACCTGCTGTACGCGCACCGCGAGCGGCTCGCCCGCACCGGCACGCTCGTCATCGGGCCGAACCGTTCCTTCCTGCACTACATCGAGCAGGTCCTGCCGGCCCTGGGCGAGCTGGAGGTCCAGCAGGCCACCGTGGACGACCTCGTCGCCCGCGACGGCCTGGAGGTGCGCGGCACGGACGCCGCCGAGACCGCCGTGGTCAAGGGCGACGCCCGGATGGCGGAGGTGCTGCGCCGCGCGGTCCGCGCGCACGTCACCCAGCCCGCCGAACCCCTGATGGTGGTCCGCGGTTCGCGCCGCTGGCGGGTGCCCGCGTACGAGCTGGAGGAGATCGTCACCGAGCTCCAGAACCGCGACATCCGCTACGGCGCGGCGCGCGAGGCGCTGCCGCAGCGGATCGCGCACGCGGTCCTCGTCCGCATGGAGCAGGCGGGCGAGGCGCCGGACGACCGGGTGCAGGACGCGGTGGCCCGCAACGCGGCGGTGAAGGCGGCGGTCAAGGCGATCTGGCCGGCGGTCGAACCGGCGAAGCTGGTGCTGCGGCTGCTGTCCGACCCGGAGTTCCTGGCGGTCCACGCCGAGGGGGTCCTCACGGACGAGGAGCAGAAGCTGCTCCTGTGGCCGAAGCCGTTCCGGAGCGTGCGGTCGGCGAAGTGGTCGGCGGCGGACCTGGTGCTCGTCGACGAGGCCTCGGACCTGGTGGAGCGGACGCATTCGCTGGGTCACGTCGTCCTCGACGAGGCGCAGGACCTGTCCCCCATGCAGTACCGGGCGGTGGGCCGCCGCTGCACGACGGGCTCGGCGACGGTCCTGGGCGACCTCGCGCAGGGCACGACCCCGTGGGCCACGCGCAGCTGGGAAGAGGCGCTGGCGCACCTGGGGAAGCCGGAGGCGGTGCTGGAGGAGCTGACGGCGGGCTTCCGCGTGCCGCGCGAGGTGATCGCCTACGCGTCGCGGCTGCTGCCGTCGATCGCGCCGGGGCTGGCGGAGGTGTCGTCGGTGCGTGAGACGCCGGGGTCGCTGGCGGTGTCGTCCTCGGAGGACCTGGTGGCGGACGTGATCGGGGCGTGCCGGTCCTTCCTCGCGTACGAGGGGTCGATCGGGCTGATCGCGGCCGATGCGCGGATCCCGGTGCTGGGGGAGGCGCTGCTGGCGGCGGGGCTGCCGTACCTGTCGCCGGGCGAGGAGACGACGGCCGAGTCCCGGCTCACGCTGGTGCCTGCGTCGCTCGCGAAGGGTCTGGAGTACGACTACGTCGTGCTGGACGAGCCGGCGGCGATCGTGGACGGCGAGCCGGACGAGCGGACGGGGCTGCGGCGGCTGTACGTCTGCCTCACCCGAGCCGTCTCGGGCCTCACGGCCCTCCACGCCGCCCCGCTCCCGGCGGCCCTGGCGTAGGGGGTGTCCGGCGGACCAGGGTCGCCCCGGGCCGCCCGGCCGTGATCCGCCGGACACCCCCTAGGGTCTGTCGTCAAAGTCCCGTCGTCGCCCGGAGGGCGGCCCCGCGGCGTCTGGTGCGTGCTCTCGGTGCGCCGGGCGCAAGACCTCGTA
>NZ_JBEZWL010000206.1:0-9582 GCF_040648015.1 Streptomyces sp. NPDC029216
TCCACACCTACAATCACCACCGAGGACACACCGCGCTCGCAGGCAAACCACCCGCCAGCCGCGTCCCCAACCTCACTGGGCAATACACCTAGGCGTCGAGGAGGGTGAGGAGGCGGTCCAGGACGCGGGGGCCGCCCGCGCGGACGCCGTCGTGTTCGAACTCGTCCGTTACCCAGGTGCGCAGGCCGCGGATCGTGCGGGCCGTGCGCAGGGAGTGCTCGGTGTCCACGTACATGTCGTCGTGGTAGACGGCCGCCGCCACCGGGACCTCGTTGGCGGCGAGCCGTGCCGGGTCGTAGAGGGGCTGCCAGCCGGTGCGGGCCGCCAGGAGTTCGGCCGTGTCGCGCAGCGGGGCCAGGGCGGGGTCGACGGTGAAGTGCCAGGGGTGGATGGTCTCGCCGGTGAACAGGAGGGGTTCGTCGCCCGCGAGGGTCTTCGCGGCGTCGAAGCGGGGGTGGGCGGCGCGCACCCGCTCGGCGGCCCAGCCGGTGGGGGCCGCCGGGTCCTGGGCGTAGATCGCCTCGTGGAGCAGGGCGTACAGGGGGTGGCCGGCGAAGGAGAGGTGGGAGTGGGCCGCTTCGAGGAAGGCGTCCGAGAGGGCGGGGCCCGCCGGGGTGGGGACGAAGGCGTCCTCCAGGAGGTAGTGGAGCTGGTGGCTGCCGTCGCCGGTGCCGAGGAGCAGGCCGAGGGACTGGAAGGCCTCGACGGTGAGCCGGTAGCCGCCCGGGAGTTCGGCGGGGCGCTCGGCGAGGTGGGCGGCGATGCGGCGGGCGCGCTCGGCGTCCATGGGGTAGCGGGCGTAGTGGGCGAGGTTCTTGCGCTCGATGCGCGGGTACGCGGCCTCGTACACCTGGGTCGCGGTGGCGTCGAGGGAGGGCAGGCCGCCGGTGATCAGGGCGGCGGTGAGGCCCTCGGGGGCGGTGGAGAGGTAGTGGGTGGTGCAGAAGCCGCCGAAGCTCTGGCCGAGCACGGTCCAGGGGGCGCCGCCGGTCAGGGCGCGGCGGACGGTCTCGGCGTCGCGGACGATGGAGTCGGCGCGGAAGTGGGCGAGGTGGTCGGCCTGCTCGGCCGGGGTGCCGCGCAGGGGCAGGGTCTGCCGGTTGAGCGGGGTGGAACGGCCGGTGCCGCGCTGGTCGAGGAGGAGGACCCGGTAGTCGGCGAGGGCCCGCTCCAGCCAGGCCTGCCGCCCGGTGAAGCGCCGCGCCCCGAAGCCGGGGCCGCCCTCCAGGTAGAGCAGCCAGGGCAGCGCCTCGGGGTCCTTGCCGCTCGCCACGACCTCGCGCGCGTAGAGCTCGATGTGCTGCCCGTCGGGGCGGGCGTGGTCGAGCGGCACGGTGAAGTGGTGGTCGGTGAGGACGACACCGGGCTGGCGGTAGCTGTGGCTGCGCTGGCGGGTCACGGACGGTCCCTGGGGTGTGGGTGCGGGCCTCCGCCCGTGGCCCCGGCCGGGTCGCGGCCGGGGCGGACGGAGGTGTGCGGTCCGCCCGAGTCTACGGAACCCGCCCCGCGTTCACCCGGTCAGAACTGCACCACCGAGCGGAGGACCTCGCCGCGCTCCATGCGGGCGAAGGCGTCCTCGACCCCGTCGAGCGGGATGGTCTCGGAGACGAAGGCGTCCAGGTCGAGCCGGCCCTGAAGGTAGAGGTCGATCAGGAGCGGGAAGTCCCGCTCGGGCAGGCAGTCCCCGTACCAGGAGGACTTGAGGGCGCCGCCGCGGCCGAAGACGTCGAGGAGCGGGAGTTCGAGCTTCATCTCGGGCGTCGGCACGCCGACCAGCACCACGGTGCCGGCCAGATCGCGGGCGTAGAAGGCCTGCTGGTAGGTCTCGGGGCGGCCGACGGCCTCGACGACCACGTCCGCGCCGTTCCCGCCGGTCAGTTCCTGGATGGCCTTGACCACGTCCTGCGTGCGCCCGTTGACGGTGTGGGTGGCGCCGAGCCCGCGCGCCCACTCCAGCTTCCGGTCGTCCAGGTCCACGGCGATGATCTTCGAGGCGCCCGCCAGCCGGGCACCGGCGACGGCCGCGTTGCCCACTCCCCCGCAGCCGATGACGGCGACGGAGTCGCCGCGCCCGACGTTGCCGGTGTTCAGGGCGGCGCCGAGGCCGGCCATCACCCCGCAGCCCAGGAGTCCGGCGGCGGCGGGCGAGGCAGCCGGGTCCACCTTGGTGCACTGGCCGGCGGCGACGAGGGTCTTCTCGGCGAAGGCGCCGATGCCCAGGGCCGGGGAGAGCGGGGTGCCGTCCTCCAGGGTCATGGGCTGGGTGGCGTTGTGCGTGGCGAAGCAGTACCAGGGGCGGCCGCGCTTGCAGGCCCGGCAGGTTCCGCACACGGCACGCCAGTTGAGGACCACGAAGTCGCCGGGGGCGACGGAGGTGACGTCCGGGCCGACGGACTCGACGATCCCGGCCGCCTCGTGGCCGAGGAGGAAGGGGAACTCGTCGTTGATGCCGCCCTCGCGGTAGTGCAGGTCGGTGTGGCAGACCCCGCAGGCCTGGACCTTCACCAGGGCCTCACCCGGGCCCGGGTCGGGCACGAGGATCGTGGTCGTCTCCACCGGTGCGCCCTTGCTCCGCGCGATGACTCCTCGTACGCGATGTGTCACGTCGTACCCCGTTCTGTCGGATCCGGTCGGATCGGTCTGGATCATCGAACGTACACGGGCGGCGCCCCGTACGGGAGTTGTGTCACGCCCCGGCGCGCGGTACGGCCAGATCCGGCGGTACGGCGGCCCGGAGCGCCGCGGTGAAGGCCGCCACGGCCGGGTGGGCGCCGGCCCCGTCGCGGAACGCGATCTTGGTGCGGCGTTCCATGTGGAGGCGGGTCAGGACGACGCCTGGGGCCGGCGGGCCGGTCACCCCGAGCTGCGGTACGACGGCCACCCCCTGCCCGGCGGCGACCAGCGCGAGGACGGTGGCGAACTCGTCGATGCGGTGCCGGACGCGCGGGGTGAACCCGGCCGCCTGACAGGCCCGCAGGGTCATGGCGTGGCAGAGGGTGCCGGGGGTGGCGGTGATCCAGGGCGCGTCCCGGTGGGCCCGCAGGACCGTGCCCTGATCGGGGCCGACGGCGGGTCCCGCGGCCGGGCCCAGCCCGCGCGCCGGGCCCGCGTGCGGATCCGGGTCGGCGTCCGCGCGCGGGTACGGGGTCGGGTCCGCGTCTGAGCCCGGGCCCGGGCCTGGGTACGGGTGCGGGTGTGGGTCCGGGTGCGGGCCCGCGGCCGGGCCGGGGGCGGCCAGGTACATCGCCTCCCCGTACAGCGGGCGGGTGGCCAGGCCCGGCTCCGGCGGCGTGGGGACGAAGTCGTACTCGTGGACCAGGGCCACGTCCAGGTCCCCGGCCCGCAGCGCGTGCGCGACCGCCGCCGGGTCGGTCTCGTCGACCATCGGCTCCAGCGCCGGATGCCGCCGGGCCAGGTGGACCAGCGCGGCCGGGACCAGGGCGCGGGTCGCGGTGGGGAAGGCCCCGATGCGCAGCACCCCCGCGAGGCCGCTGCGGGCCTCCGCGAGGTCGGCGTCGGCCCGTTCCAGCCGCTCCAGGACCGCCTCGGCGTGCCCGACCAGGTTCTGGGCGGCCGGGGTCAGCCGGACCCGGCGGCCGGTGCGCTCCAGGAGCGGCAGTCCGGCCTCGCGCTCCAGGACGGCGAGCTGCTGGGAGACGGCCGAGGGGCTGTAGGCGAGGGCCTCGGCCACGGCGGCGATGGTGCCGCGGCGGGCGAGTTCACGCAGGAGCCGCAGGCGGCGTACGTCGAGCATCGGCTCAGCTTACGGATCACGTAAGGAACGTGAACTGGATTCGGTGCTCGGAGCGGGCGAGGCTCTTGCCCATGCGACAGGACACGGAGCAGTACACGGAACGGCGCACCGAACAGACGGCCCGTCAGGCGGCGGAGCCCTCCCTCGGCGGGATCCACGTCCCGCTGGTCACCCCCTTCACCCCCGGCGGGGACGTCGCCGCCGGAGCGCTGGAGGCCCTCGCCCACGAGGTGCTCGACGCGGGGGCCGCCGGGATCGTCGCCCTGGGCACCACCGCCGAGACGGCCGCCCTGGAGGAGGCCGAGCGCGATCTTGTCACCGAGGTCTGCGCCCGGGTCTGCCGCGAGCGGGGCGCGCTGCTCACGGTGGGGGCCGGGGCGATCGGGACCCGGGCGGCCGAGGCCTCGCTGGCCCGGCTGGCGCGGTGGCCGGAGGCGGGGGCGGCGCTGGTGGCCGTGCCCGCGTTCGTCCGGCCCTCGGCGGCGGGGGTGCTGGCGCACTTCGCCCGGCTGGCCGGGGCGAGCCCGGTGCCGCTGATCGTCTATCACATCCCGTACCGGACGGGACAGCCGCTGGACGCGGCCGCGCTGCGGGAGCTGGGCTCGCTGCCCGGGGTGGCCGGGGTGAAGTACGCGGGCGGCGGGATCGACCAGGAGACGGTGGCGCTGCTGGGCGACCTGCCGGACGGGTTCGCCGTGCTGGCGGGGGACGACGTGTACGTGTCCCCGCTGCTC
Organism: Streptomyces sp. NPDC029216; assembly: GCF_040648015.1. Lineage (NCBI taxonomy): Bacteria > Bacillati > Actinomycetota > Actinomycetes > Kitasatosporales > Streptomycetaceae > Streptomyces > Streptomyces sp. NPDC029216. The sequence continues at coordinate 4,489 of NZ_JBEZWL010000206.1, forward strand.
GCGCTCGGCGCCTCGGGCGGGGTCCTGGCCTCGGCGCACCTGGCGACGGAGCGCTTCGTGGAGCTGGCCGGCGCCTGGCGGGCCGGTGACGTGGCACGGGCCCGGGGGCTGGGGCACGGGTTGGCGCGGCTCTCGGCGGCCCTCTTCACGGAGCCGAACCCGGCGGTGGTCAAGGGCGTGCTGCACGCGCAGGGGCGGATCCCGGCGCCGGACGTACGGCTCCCGCTGCTACCGGCGTCCGAGGCGGCGGTGGCGGGCGCCCTGAAGGAACTGGAGGAGCTGGAGGGGCTGGAGGGGCTGGAGGGGCCGGCCGCGCTCTGACCCCGCCGAAGCGCGCCCGATTCATCACCATCTGAGGGTATTAAGCACTCTCGCGTGAGTCGCCCCAATCAGCGGCATCGGCCCGCGAATTGACCGTATTGAGCGCGGGAGCGGAGGGCCCGGCGGGGCCGTGATGTGAGCCACACCCGCCGGGCCAACATCAATTTCCCCGGAAGGGTCGATTCCCTTTTCCCGGAAAGGGAAACCCGGATTTCCCGAGAAGTTTTTCAAGGTCATTTCGCGGGCGGCCTCCGGGAAGTCGATCTCCGGGCGGAATTCGCGTCTTGTTCGGCCCCGCGCGCTCGCCTACGGTCACCTTCATTCCCGGTGGCCGACTGCCGAATCCGGCCGCCACCCGGGCTCTCCCGTACCCCACACGTGAGGAAATGCGCCATGCCCGCATCGGGTAAGCACCGCCGGCCGAAGCAGCACAAGATCGCCCGCAAGCTGGCCTTCGCCGGCACCGGCGGAGCGGCTCTCGCCCTCCCCCTGATCAGCGCGACCACGGCCGGGGCGGCCGTCGCGCAGCCGGCCGCGGCGCCCGCCGCGAGCACCGTGGCACTTCCCGCTGCCAAGCCGGCCGCGGAAAAGGCCGCGGCCCCCGTGGTCTATTCCGTGGTCGGCGGCGACACCCTGGCGAAGATCGCGGCGGAGCATTCCGTGAGCGGCGGCTGGCAGGCCCTTTACGAGGCCAACCGCTCGGCCATCGGCGCCAACCCCTCCGTCATCCGCCCCGGCCTCAAGCTGACCCTCGGCGGGGCGGCGAAGGCCGCCGCCGCCCGCGCCGCGGCGCTCACCGCCAAGCCCGCCGCCGCCAAGACGTACGCGAACAACCTGGACGGCTGGATCCGGGAGTCGCTGGACATCATGGCCCGGCACGGAATTCCCGGCTCCTACAACGGAATCCACCGCAACGTGATGCGCGAGTCCTCGGGCAATCCCCTCGCCATCAACAACTGGGACTCCAACGCCGCGGCCGGCATCCCCTCCAAGGGGCTGCTCCAGGTCATCGACCCGACCTTCCGGGCCTACCACGTGCCGGGCACGCCGATGGACTCCTACGACCCCGTCGCGAACATCACGGCCGCCTGCAACTACGCCGCCGCCCGCTACGGCTCCATCGACAACGTCAACGGGGCCTACTGAGCCGGAAGGTGCCCCGGGGCGATCGGCAGCCGGCGCTTGTGGTCGGTGAGCCGGTAGCGGCGGACGATCGTCTCGAAGGCCCGCCCGTCGACCGGCTTGCCCTCCAGGAAGTCGTCGATGTCGTCGTAGGTGACCCCGAGGGCGTCCTCGTCGGCCTTGCCCGGGTCGAGGGTCTCCAGGTCGGCGGTGGGGACCTTCCACACCAGCTCGGCGGGCGCGCCCAGGGCGTCCGCGACCCCGCGCACCCGGCGCTTGGTCAGGCCGGTCAGCGGAACCAGGTCGGCCGCTCCGTCGCCGAACTTGGTGAAGAAGCCGGAGACCGCCTCGGCGGCGTGGTCGGTGCCGACCACCAGCCCGTCGTGGGCGCCGGCCACCGCGTACTGGGCGATCATGCGCTGCCGGGCCTTGATGTTGCCGTGGACGAAGTCCTGGTGGTGGGCGTCGCGGAACTCCACGCCGGCGGCCCGCGCGGCCTCCAGGGCGGCGTCGCTGGCGGGCTTGACGTCCACGGTCAGGACCTGGTCGGCGCGGATGAAGGACAGCGCGAGCTGGGCGTCGTGCTCGTCGGCCTGGACCCCGTAGGGCAGGCGCATCGCGTAGAACCGGGCCTCGTGCCCGGCCGCGCGGGCCCGCTCGACGGCGAGCTGGCACAGCCGGCCCGTCGTGGTGGAGTCGACCCCGCCGCTGATGCCCAGGACGAGGGAGCGCAGACCGGTGGAGGTCAGCCGTTCGGCGAGGAAGGCCACCCGGCGCTCGATCTCCCGCTCGGCGTCGAAGGTCTCGGCGACCTCCAGGTCCCGGGCGATCTCCTGCTGCAGGGCGATGGACGCCGGCTCGCTCACGTCTGCTCCTCGTTCTCCGCGGTGTGTCCCCGCTGTCCGCGGGTTCCGCGCTCCGTTTGACGGTGTGCTGTCGCCCCCACCCTACCCAGCGGCGCCGACGTCCCCGGAGCCCCCGTCGTGGGTCAGAGCCAGCCCTGGCGGCGGGCCGCGCGGACGGCCTCCATGCGGTTGCGGGTGCCGGTCTTGCCGATGGCCGCCGAGAGGTAGTTGCGCACGGTCGACTCCGACAGGTGCACCCTGGCCGCGATGTCGGCGACCGTGGCCCCGTCGACGGCCGCGTTCAGCACGTCGGCCTCGCGCGGGGTCAGCGGGTTCGGGCCGGCGCTGAGCGCGGCCGCCGCCAGCGACGGGTCGATCACGGTCTCCCCCGCCAGCACCCGGCGGACCGCGGCGGCCAGTTCCTCCACCGGCCCGTCCTTGACCAGGAACCCGGCGGCCCCCGCCTCCATCGCCCGGCGCAGGTAGCCGGGGCGGCCGAAGGTGGTCAGGATCAGCACCCGGCAGCCGGGGAGGGCCGTACGCAGTTCGGCGGCGGCGTCGAGGCCGCTGCGGCCCGGGAGTTCGATGTCGAGCAGGGCCACGTCGGGCCGGGCGTCGAGCGCGGCGGGCACGATCTCGTCCCCGGCGGCCACCTGCGCCACGACCTCGATGTCCTCTTCGAGCCCGAGCAGCAGGGCCAGGGCGCCCCGCATCATGCCCTGGTCCTCCGCCAGCAGGACCTTGATCATCCGTTCCCCTCGTCCTCGTGTGCGGCCGCCTCCACCGGGAGTTCGGCGGTGACCCGGAAGCCGCCGCCGGGCACGGGGCCGCTGGTCAGCGTGCCGCCCGCGGCCGCGAGGCGTTCTCCGAGGCCGGTCAGTCCGCTGCCCGGCGGGGTCGAGCCTACGCCGCGGCCGTCGTCGGTGATCACCAGCCGGACCCGTTCCGCCGCGGCGTGCACCTCGATCTCGCAGGTGGCGGCGCCGCTGTGGCGGACGGCGTTGGTGGCGGCCTCGCGGACCACCCAGCCGAGCAGGGCGGCGGCCTGCGGGGGCAGCGGGGGGCCGGACTGGCGTACCGCGGGCTCGATCCCGGCGCCGGTCAACGCGCCCCTGGCCCGGTCGAGTTCCGCGGCCAGGCTGGCCTCGCGGTAGCCGGTGACGGCTTCCCGGATCTCGGTGAGGGCCTGGCGGCCGACGGTCTCGATGTCGCGTACCTGGCCGAGGGCGGCCTCCAGGTCGCGGGGGGCGATGCGCCGGGCCGCCTCCGACTTCACGACGATCACCGACAGGGTGTGGCCGAGCAGGTCGTGCAGGTCCCGGGAGAAGCGCAGCCGCTCCTGGTCCACCGCGGCCCGCGCCAGCTCCTGCCGGGTGTCGCGCAGTTCCCGCACCGTCTCGGCCAGGGCCAGGATGGCGGCGGTGACCATGCCCGACAGGAAGGTCCCGTAGACGATGCCGAGGGCGTCCCAGCCCTCCCGCAGCCCCGCGATCACCCCGGCGAGGGCGCTGAGGCCGAACATCACCGGGGCGAGCACGCGGCCGCGGACGACCGCGCCGGTGGCGAGGCCCAGCAGCGGGAAGAACAGCAGCCAGCTGTCGCCGAAGGCGCCGGCCAGGGCGCAGGTGACGGCGCCGAGGGCGGCCAGGCACCACCGGGTGGCGGCCGCCTCCCGGGCCCGCTTGTCGAAGGCCCGGAACACCAGGGTGATGTAGAGGGAGTTGAAGACCAGCAGGCCCAGGGCGCCGATCCAGGGGTTGGGGGTCTCGCCGTGGATGACGTTGGAGACGGCCCCCATGCCCAGGAGCAGCCAGGGCAGCAGGGTGAAGGCGTTGGGCGGGCCCATCGGGCCGCTGCCGTAGTCGGGGGCCTCGCCGCGTGCCTTGCGGGCCTTCTCCGCCGCCCGCCATTCGGCCTTGCGGGCCGGCCAGTCGGCCTTGTACTCCCGCATGATCCGTCGTGTCTCCTGCATGTCCGTTCCCCGTTCCGTGGTCCGTTCCGTCCTTCCTGAGCGACGGTACGAGGGCCGGCGGGGGCGTCTGCAGATCCGTGCGTACGGTCCTGGGCAGTACGAATGTCACAGGCCGGACGGCAGCGCGCGCGGCCGCCCGGGTGGTCAGGTCTTGACCACCTGCTTCACCTTGCCGTCGGTGCCGGCGAGGACGTACCCGCCCCGGCCGTACTCGTCCATGAAGTACGGCCGCATACAGGGGACGTGGTCCATCATCCAGGGCTCGACGAGCACGTAGCGCATCGAGGGGGCCGTGACGCCGAGGTCGCGCTGGGACTGTTCCAGCAGGCCGGGGAGGGCGTCCCAGTTGACGGTGGACATGTCGATGACCGGGTCGCCGTCGTCGATGGTTCCGTCGGCGCCGGTGCGGCGGGCCGTGCCGCCCCGGTACTCCCAGGCGTCGAGGGTCTCGGCGCCCGGTGCGGTGGGGATCTTGGCCAGGACGTAGCCGTCGTAGACGCTCAGGTCGGCGAAGGTGGTGGTGCCGGTCTTCTCCTTGAACGCGGCGATGGCGGTGCGGACGGCGGCCGGGGTGAGCATGCTGCCCTGCGGCTTGGACGGGGCGGTCTTCGGGGTGACCTGCTGGGGGTTGGCGGAGGCGGGGGCGTCGTCGGTGGACGGGCTCGGGGTGGCGGCGCCCTTGGCCTGGGTTCCGGAGGAGCCGGAGGAGCCGGAGGAGCCGCCGTCGGGCAGCGCCTGGACCAGCCCGACGGCGCCGCCGGTGAGGGCCACCACGAGCAGACCGCCGATCAGGACGGTGCGGCGGCGGCGCGCGGGGGCCGGGGGCGGCACGGG
>NZ_JBEZWL010000207.1:0-9472 GCF_040648015.1 Streptomyces sp. NPDC029216
GGCGCGGCGGCCGGGGTCACGGCGGCCGGAGCGGCGGCGTGGGCGCCGGCGGCTCCCATGAGCGGCAGCGCGAGCGCCGCGCCACCGGTGCCGGCGTAGGCGAGCCCGCGGGATATGGAACGGGACTTCGGGCGGCGGTGCTTACCCTTTCCGGGCATGGCGAATTCCTCTCCGGTGCCTGCGAGGTGAGCTGTCGGGTTCGGACTGGAGATGTCCGGCCGTATCCGCGGGTCCGCGTGGATACGGATCAACGGGTACGGCTTCACCCCGAGCCGGGCCGGCATCGATCCGGCGGCGGCGGTTTATCTGGTTCCCCCGCTCCTGCCGCGCGCGTGGTTGGTCGGGTGCGGTTCCCGGGCGGCGGCAGGATTAGGCGGTCCACCCGGATCGCTCGCGAAGGTAATCCAGCGGGACCTCGGGCAACAAGCCGTGAATTCCCTGACGGAATAGCAGGTATGAGGGATCAACGCAATTCCGGTCACCCTGCGTCCATTCCGGGGCGACAACGGCCCGCCTGGCAAGGGAATTCGACTTTCGCGATCAGGCACGCACGGTCACCGTATGATCTGGCTCACGGAGTTCGGCCTGATCTCCCGTCCACCTATGGCAAGTTGGTTCCAACCAGGCTAATTCGGACACACGCCATCGCACGGAGGAGCACACGTGACCCAGCAGATACCGCAGGACCTTCCGGCACACCCCGACCCCATGCCCGAGATGACCGGAGTGCGCAATTTCCGTGACGTGGGCGGGCTGCCGACCGCGGACGGACGAAGGGTCAGGCCGGGACGACTGTTCCGAAGCGGACATCTGGCACATGCCACCGAAACCGATGCAGAGTTCCTCGCCTCCCTCGGCCTGCACACCGTCTTCGACTTCCGCAACGGCGCCGACCAGGCCCTGGAGGGACCGGACGTCGAACTCCCGGGCGTGCGCAACGTGAACATCCCCCTCTCCGACCCGGCCGACGGCGGGGAATTCTGGAGGATGGTCCGCGAAGGGGGCCTCGACCAGCTCCGCGGCCTCCTCGGCGACGGCAGGGCCGCCGTCCGCATGGCGGAGTCGTACCGCGAGATGATCCGCGTCCGCACCGCCGAGCACGGCCGGGTGGTGCACGCGCTCGCCGAGGACAGCGTGCCGGCGCTCATGCACTGCGCGGCCGGCAAGGACCGGGCGGGACTGTCGATCGCGGTCACCCTGCTCGCGCTCGGGGTCGACCGCGACGCGATCGTGGCGGACTACCTGGAGTCGAACGCCCCGCACAACCGCTACCGGATGCGGCGCGAAGGCGCCACCCCCGACACCCACTCCCCCGAGGTGATGGAGCTGCTGGCGCCGCTGTTCGACGCCCGCGCCGAGTACCTCACCGCCGCGTACGAGACCATCGACGGGCACTGGGGCGGGGTGGAGCGCTACCTCTCCGAGGGCCTGGGGCTCACCCCGGCGACGCTGGAGCGGCTGCGGGACCGGCTGCTGGACTGAGCCCTGCGGGGCCCCGGCGGACCGGGGCCCCGTACCGCTAGCGGTTGCCGACGGCCTGCTTGACCAGGGTCCGGCCGAAGTCCCACATCAGCGAGCCGCCGCCGTGCGCCTCGTCCATGACCTCCCGGAAGGCGCCGACGAACCGGTCCACGTCCGCCTCGTCCACGATCAGCGGCGGGATGAGCTTGATGACCTCCAGGTGGTCCCCGGAGACCTGGGTGAGGATCCGGTGCCGGTTCAGCAGCGGGGCCACGACCATCTGCGCGAACAGCCCCTTGCGGGCCGCCTGGAGCATCGTCCAGCGGCTGCGCAGGCCCAGCGAGGACGGCCGTCCGAACTCGATGCCGATCATCAGCCCGCGGCCCCGCACCTCGTGCAGCATCTCGTACTCGTCCACCAGCGCGGCCAGCCGCCCGCGCAGCAGATCGCCCGTGGCCCGGGCCCGGGCCACGATCTGCTCGTCCTCCATGACGTGGAGCACCGCGAGCCCGGCCGCCATCGCCTGGGCGTTGGAGCCGAAGCTCGCGGAGTGCACCAGGACCCGGTCCATGGACGAGTAGACCTTCTGGAAGATCCAGTCCTTGCCCAGGGTCGCCCCGACGGGCACGTACCCGCCGGACAGGGCCTTGGCCACGCACACCAGGTCCGGTTCCACGCCCGGTTCGTTCTGGTACGCGTAGAAATCCCCGGTCCGGCCGAGGCCGGTCTGCACCTCGTCGGCGATCAGGAGCGCCTTGTGCCGGTGCAGGAGCTCCTGGGCCGCGCGCAGGAACCCCGGCGGGGCGGCGTGCACCCCCTTGCCCTGGATCGGCTCGACCACGAACGCCGCCACGTCGCCCCGGCGCAGCTCGCGCTCCAGGGCCTCCAGGTCACCGAGCGCGATCCGGGTGTCGGGCAGCAGCGGGGCGAAGCCGTCGCGGAAGCCGCTCTCCCCGTTGACCGACAGCGAGCCCGTGGTGAGTCCGTGGAAGGCGTGGTCGCAGTAGAGGATCCTGGGCCGGCCGGTGGCGTAGCGGGCGAACTTCAGGGCCGTCTCGACCGCCTCGGTGCCGCTGTTGCCGAAGAAGACCCGGTCCAGGTGGGGGCTGTGGGCGAGCAGCTTCTCGGCCAGCAGGCCGGGCAGCGGCTGGCAGTCGAAGCGGGTCAGGTCGGCGAGCTGGGCGTCGAGGACGTCGTGCAGGGCCCGGCGCACCACCGGATGGTGGCGGCCGAGGCCCATCACCCCGAACCCGGCGAGCATGTCGAGGTAGTCATTGCCCTCGGCGTCCCAGAAGTGGGCACCTTCGGCGCGCACGTAGACCTTGTCGAAGCCGATGGTGCGCAGCATGCGGGGCAGCTGATGGTTGAGGTGGCGGGCGTGCAGCTCGTAGCGTTCGCCGCCGCGCTCGGCCAGCAGCGCGGCGAGGTCGAAGCCCCCGCCGGCCGCCCCTGACTGCGGCGCCGTCATGCCGACGCGTCCCGGTTCCCGGCGATCGTCTCGCGGGCGGCGCGCAGGGACTCCTTGAGGGAGCCCATGGTGGCGAGGACGGCGGTGGGCTCGTAGCCGCAGTGCGCCATGCAGTTGGCGCAGCGCGGGTCCTTTCCGCGGCCGTACTTGCTCCAGTCGGTGTCGTTCACCAGTTCCCGGTAGGTGGGCACGTATCCGTCGCTCATCAGGTAGCAGGGGCGCTGCCAGCCGAAGAGGGAGTAATTCGGAATGGCCCAGGCGGTGCAGGGGAAATCGGCCTTGCCTTCCAGGAAGTCCAGGAAGAGCGGGGAGTGGTTGAGCCGCCAGCGGCGCCGGTTGCCGCCCGCGAAGGCCTTCTTGAAGAGTTCCCGGGTCTGTTCGACGCCCAGGAAGTGTTCCTGGTCGGGGGCCTTTTCATAGGCATAGGCGGGGGAGATCATCATCTCGTCGACCTGGAGGTCGTCATTGAGGTAGTTCAGCACCTCGATGACGGTCTGCGGGGTGTCGGTGTTGAAGAAGGTGGAGTTGGTGGTCACCCGGAATCCGCGCCGCTTGGCCTCCTTGATGGCGGCGACGGCCTCGTCGAAGACGCCCTCCTTGGCCACGGATTCGTCGTGGCGTTCGCGCAGTCCGTCGATGTGCACGGCGAATGCGAAGTAGGGGGACGGGGTGAACTTCTCGATCTTCTTGCGGAGCAGCAGGGCGTTGGTGCAGAGGAAGACGTACTTCCGCCGGGCCACCAGCTGCCGCACGATCTCGTCGATCTGGGGGTGCATCAGGGGCTCGCCGCCCGCGATGGACACCATGGGCGCGCCGGATTCGAGGACGGCGCCGACCGCCTGGGCGACGGGCATGCGCTGCTTGAGCACCCCGGCCGGGTGCTGGATCTTCCCGCACCCCTCGCAGGCCAGGTTGCAGGCGTAGAGCGGCTCCAGCTCGACGATCAGCGGGAACTTCTCGCGCTTGCGGAGCTTCTGTTCGAGAAGATAGGTCCCGACCCTGATGGACTGTCGCAACGGCATGGCCATCTGGTTCACCTCCTGGGAAGCAGCAACGAACGGTGCCAGTCATGGAAAGCGGGCAGTACGGCACGTAGTACACGGAAGGCAGATATTCCACCGCGGACCGTGCCGATACGGACGAGCTCGTGCTCCGGAGCGTCCACGATCACCCGGACGGCCGCAACCGGGCGGCCCGCCCCGGCAGCGGTCCACAGGGTGGCCGCGGACTCCATGTCGACCGCGATGGCGCCGGTGGCGCGCAGCTGGGCGCGCTCCTGGCCGCGGACGACGTGGTCGGAGCCGGTCAGTGCGCCGGTGTGCACGGTCCGCCCGGGGGCGGCGCGGGCCAGTGCCTCGGCGAGCAGGGCGGTTCCGGTGCAGCCGACCGCCCCGCGGGGGTCGCGGGTCTCCTCGGCGAGGACGAGGTCGCCGGGGTTCATGCCGGGGACCAGGCCGGCGCAGAAGCCGGTGGCGAGGACGGCGGCCCGCTCCATCCCGGGCCGTCCCAGGGCCCGGGCCACGGCCCGGTCGGCGGCGCGCGGCCCCATGCCGGTCCGCAGCACCGTGCCCCCGCCGTCGGCGGCGCGGCCCGCCCCGCTGAGGGCCGCCCGCTCGATGCGCAGGGCGCAGGCGATCAGCAGCGGCGGCTCGGGCGGGGCCGCCCGGGCGGACATCAGGCCTCCTCGGCTGGGACCGAGACCGGCGCGGGGACCCCGTCGGTGTGCCGCACGGCGGCCGGGCCGAAGGGCTCCCCGTACAGGTAGCGGCCCAGGGCGGTGAGCGGGAACACCTGGCGGTAGAGGTGGTAGTTGATGGAGAAGTCCCAGGGGAATCCGGTGCCGGTGAACTGCGGCTCGTCCCAGGTGCCGTCGGCGCGCTGGGTCTCCACCAGGTAGGCGAGCCCCCGCCGGACGGCGGCGCCGTCCCGCTCCCCCGCCGCGAGCAGGGCCAGCAGCGCCCATGCGGTCTGGGAGGCGGTGGAGGCGCCCTTCCCGGCCCAGGAGCGGTCCCGGTAGGAGCGCTGGTCCTCGCCCCAGCCGCCGTCCCCGTTCTGTACGGACTCCAGCCAGCCGACGGCCCGCCGGACGGCGGGGTGGCGGGGGGAGATCCCGGCCGTGGTGAGGGCGGGGACCACCGAGCCCGTCCCGTACACGTAGTTGGTGCCCCAGCGGCCGAACCAGCTGCCGTCCGCCTCCTGTTCGGCGAGCAGCCAGGCGATCCCGCGACGGGTGCGCGGGTCGGCGGCCTTGCCCTCGGCGGCGAGCATCTCCACGACGTGGGCGGTGACATCGGCCGAGGGCGGGTCGATGACCTCCCCGAAGTCGCAGAAGGGCAGCCGGTTGGGGAAGGGGCTGGTGTTGTCGGCGTCGAAGGCGGCCCAGGCGCCGTCCTTCGACTGCATGCCGAGGGTCCAGGAGGTGCCGCGGGCGATCGCGGCCTCGACCTTCGCCGGTTCGGGGTGGCGGATGCGGCGCAGGGCGAGGACGACCTCGGCGGTGTCGTCGATGTCGGGGTAGGTGTCGTTGTGGAACTCGAAGGCCCAGCCGCCGGGCTCCAGTCCGGGGCGGCGCACGGCCCAGTCGCCGCTGCGCCGGATCTCCTCGCCGAGCATCCAGTCGGCGGCCTTCACCAGCGCCGGGTGGTCTGGGCGGACGCCCGCGTCGGCCAGGGCGATGGCGGCGAGGCAGGTGTCCCAGACCGGGGACTGGCAGGCCTCGACCATGCGGGCGCCGTCCTCGCGCCACACGGCGAAGCGGTCGAGGGACTCCAGTCCGGCCCGCATCACCGGGTGCCCGAGGTCGTAGCCGAGCAGGTGCAGGGCGATGACGGAGTACACGGCGGGCGGCTGGATCCCGCCCCAGCAGCCGTCGTTCTCCTGGCGTTCGACGATCCACCGGGCGGCGGCGGCCATGGCGGCCTTGCGCAGGCGGCGCGGGGCGACGCGCCGGTAGAGGTGCAGGACCTTGTCCATCCGCTGGAAGGCCCCGTCCCAACTGACCGCCGGAGCCATCGGCTTGGGCGGGTTGGGCTCGCGCGCGTCGGTGTGCAGCTCGTCCAGGGCGAAGGGGGCCGGGCGGACGGGCCGCAGCGCGGAGACGACGGTCAGCGGGACGATCGTCTGGCGGGCCCAGCAGCCGAAGTCGTAGATGTTCAGCGGCACCCAGGACGGCAGGAAGATCAGCTCGGGCGGGAGTTCGGGGAGGTGGTCCCAGTTCCACCAGCCGAAGAGGGCCAGCCAGATCCGGGTGAAGACCCGGGCTGCGGCGATCCCGCCGTGGTCGCGGATCCAGGCCGAGGCGCGGGCCATGTGCGGGGCGTCGGGCGCGTCCCCGGCCAGGCGCAGGGCCACGTACGCCTCGATGGTGGCGGAGAGTTCGGGCGGGCCGCCGTGGAAGGTGGCCCAGGTGCCGTCGGCCTGCTGCTCGCCGCGGATGAACAGGGCGGCGGCCCGGGTGGTCGCCTCGTCGCGGATGCCGAGGAACTGGCGCAGCAGCAGGTCCTCGGCGTCCATGGTGACGTTGGTCTGGAGGTCGCCCTTCCACCACCCGTCCGGGTCCTGCCGGTCCAGCAGTTCCCGCACGGCCCGGTCGGTGGCGTCCCGGACTCCCTTCAGCAGGCCGGTGTCCTCGCCGGACGGGCCGGCGGCCGCGCCGGCCGGGGCCGCCGCGGTGTCGTGTCGCGGATCCGCGCCGTCGGTGATCGCACCGCCGCCGTCGGTCGTCGCTGTCATGGCTTCCCCTTCGTACAGTGCTTCGGCTGTGCCCGGGTCTGCCGTCGGCCGGGGATGCCCTCAGGAGGGGTCCCCGGCCGGCGACTCGCGATTCATATCCACTTTCCGGCGAAGATCACCTCTTGCGCACGACGACGAAGTCGGCGAGGGCGACGAGCTGCTCCCGCACCCGCTGCGGCATGTCCACGTCGTCGAGCGCCTTCACGGCGATGGCGTGCTGGCGGCGCGCCTCGTCGGCGGTCCACTGGCGGCCGCCGGCGGCCTCGATGAGGGCGGCGCGGTGGGCGAACTCCTCCTCCGAGAAGTTCTCGAAGTCGTTGCTCTTGGCGTCGGCCGCGAGCAGCCTGGCGAGCTCCTCACATGCGGGTCCGCCGGCGGCGAGGGCCGCGACGACGGGCAGGGACTTCTTGCGCTGGCGCAGGTCGCTCCAGGTCTGCTTGCCGGTGGACTCGGGGTCGCCCCAGATGCCGAGGAGGTCGTCGACGGCCTGGAAGGCGAGGCCGAGGTGGTAGCCGTACTCCTCCAGCTTGTCGGCGGTGCGGTCGTCCGCGCCGCCGAGGACGGCGCCGATGGACACGGCGCACGCGAGCAGGGCTCCGGTCTTGTTCCCCTCCATCTCGAGGCATTCCTGAACGCTGACGCGCTCGCGGTGCTCGTAGGAGATGTCCTGCGCCTGGCCGTCGATGAGCTTGCGGCTGGCGGTGGTCAGCCGGTGGGTGGCGCGGGCGGCCTCGGCGGTGCCGAGCTCCAGCAGCACCTCGTTGGCGAGGGCGAAGAGGGCGTCGCCGACGAGGATGGCGAGCGCGGGGCCGTGGACCTTCCACACCGTGTCGCGGTGGCGGCGCTGTTCGTCGCCGTCCATCAGGTCGTCGTGCAGCAGCGAGAAGTTGTGGACGAGCTCGACGGCGACGGCGCCGGGGACGCCGACCTCGGCGGGGGCTCCGGCGGCCTCGGCGGAGAGCAGGGCGAGGGCGGGGCGCACGGCCTTGCCGCCGTCGCCGTCCGCCGGGTTGCCCTCGGCGTCGATCCAGCCGAAGTGGTAGGCGGCGACGGTGTCCATGGGCGCCGCGAGCCGGTCCACCGCCGCGCGGAGCACGGGGGTCGACAGCGTGCGGCCGCGTTCGAGGAGGGCGAGGGTGTCGGCCTTCTCCACTCCCCCTCCGGCCGTGCCCGCGCCGGCATCCGTGTTCTCGACAGCCGGGTTCCCCGGGTTCACTGGCTCTCCTCTGGTTCCTGTACGTGCTGTGCCGGTGGTGCTGGTGGTGCTCGTGGTGGTCGTCATACCGCCTCCTGCAGAGGATGTTCGCGGGGGCGGCCGAGAGCGGCGAGCGCGGCGTGTGCCGCGCCGAGGCCGCTGCGGACGGCGCTCTCCATGGTCGCGGGCCAGCCGGTGGCGGTCCACGCACCGGCGAGGTAGAGGCCCGGCGTGTCGGTCCGGGGGCCCGGGCGCAGCCGGCCGACGCCGGGGCCGGGGGCGAAGGTGGCGGTGCGCTCGCGGGTGACGAAGAAGTCCCGGACCTTCGCCCCCCGGGCGGCGGGCAGCAGCCGTTCCAGTTCGGGCAGGTACTTGGCGCGCAGCACGGAGACGGGCTCGTCGATGTCGTCCTGGGCCACGGACTGGGACAGGGCCAGGTACTGGCCGCCGTCGGTGAGTCCGGAGGAGTCGGTGCGGTCGAAGACCCACTGCACGGGGGTGCCGAGGGCGGCGAAGAAGGGCTGCCGGAGCACCTTGCGGTCGTACACGACGTGGACGTTGAGGATGGGCGCGGTGCCGATGTCGAGGAGCTTGTCGGGGTCGGCGAGCGCGCCGGCGGGCAGCAGGCCGTGGGCCTCGCGCTGCGGGACGGCGAGGACGACGGTGTCCGCGTCGAAGGACTCGCCGTCGGTGCCGACCCGCCAGGCGCCGTCCTCGGTACGGGAGACGGCGGTGACGCGGGTGCGCAGCTCGGTGCGGACGCCGGCGGAGTCGAGGGCCTTGCGGGCGAGGGTGTCGTGGAGTTCGCCGAGCGGGACGCGGGCCCAGCCGATGTCGGCGGCGCCGTTCTCGGAGAGCAGGCCGGTCTTGAAGACCATGGCGGCCAGGCCGAGCGAGGACTGCTGGGCGGTGGCGTTGAGGGTGGCGATGCCGACGAGGTCCCACAGGGCCTCGACGGTGCGCGGGGACTGGCCGTAGCGGGCGAGCCAGGTGGCGAAGTCGAGGCCGTCGAGGGCGGGGTCGGCGGGGTCGAGGCGGCGCAGCGCGAGGGCGGCGCGGCCGACGGAGGCCCGTTCGGCGAGGGAGAGGTGCGGGTAGCGGGCCAGCGAGGCGGCGAGGTGCAGGGGCACGGGCAGGGCGCTGCGGCGCAGCCGGCCCAGGCGGGGTCCGGCGGGGTGGGCCACGTCGAGGACGGGGACGTCGAGGCGGTCCTGGAGCGGGGCGAGGTGGGCGCCGTCGACACGGTCGAGGAACCAGCGGTAGGCGGTGCAGCAGCGCAGGTAGACGTGCTGGCCGTTGTCGACGGTCAGGTCGCCGCGCTTGAAGGAGAAGGCGAGGCCGCCGAGGCGGGGGCGTCCTTCGAGGAGGGTGACCCGCAGTCCGGCGTCGGCGAGTTCGAGCGCGGCGGTGACTCCGGCGAGCCCGCCGCCGATGACGACGGCGCGGCCGTCGCCGCCGCCGGTTCCGCTGCCGCTCATGAGGCCTCCCGGGTGGTACGCCGGCCCGCCGGGCCGGGATGTGCTGCGGTACGGGCGGACCCCGCCCGGAGGGACGCACCCGCGGGCCCGCGGGTTGCCCGGCCGGGGCGCACCGCCACGGGGGCGGGGGCCGACGGG
>NZ_JBEZWL010000208.1:0-9332 GCF_040648015.1 Streptomyces sp. NPDC029216
CCGGCCCCGGCCCCGGCCCCGGAGCCAGCCCCGGCCCCGGCCCCGGCCCCGGCCCCGGAGCCAGCCCCGGCCCCGGAGCCAGCCCCGGCCCCGGAGCCGGTGGCAGTGAGCGCGGACGCCCGAGGGATGTAGGGTCACTGACCGAGGGCCTGAACGTTCCGAACGAACAGCTCGAGGTCAGTGCGGCGGCCAACAGCCGGCTCGTGAACATCACCAAGGACTACATCGGCTCCGACCTGGAGACAGCCCAGTTGGTCAGCACGTCGAGACCGCGACGAACAACCGCAGAATGCTGCTGGCCCGCGCACTCGGAACGTGAACCGCGGGCTGCTAGCCTGCCCGCTTGACGCAGGTCAGGTCCGTCGCCGGCAGCTTGCCGGTGGCCAGGTACCGGTTGACCTGGTCGTCCACGCACGCGTTGCCGTAGCGCCCGAAGAGGGCGTGCCGGTTGGCGCCCTCGAGGGTGACCAGCCTGGAGCTCGGCAGCTGCTTGTGCAGCTCAACGCTTCCCTTGTACGTCGTACGCGGATCACCGGTGGCGGCGACGATCAGGGCAGGGGCATCGCGCCGCACCCGGGTGGGCTCTTCGCGCGGCGAGTCCCAGAAAGCGCACGGGTTGATGTTGTTGGTCAGAGCGCCGAACAGCGGGTGCGCGATGCGGTTGCGCTCGATGTCCCGCCAGTAGAGCTCGGGATCGCGCTCGGCGGCCACGTCCCCGCAGATGACGGCGGACTGCGCGCCGGTGGGCTCGCCCTCACCGCGCAGCACGTACCGGAGCTCCGGGACGAGCATCGGCGGCACCGTCGTCGGCCCGCCCTCCGCGGCTTTGGCCAGTACGGAAAGCAGCTCGCCGAACGACGCCCGCGCCGGGGCGGTGTCGTCCGCGATGCCCGAGAAGAGGAGGAGCGGCACCTGGCTGTCGTCGATCCGGAAGGCATCGGCGCCGACGCCGATGGTCAGCGGACCGCGCGCGGCCGCCGCGACGATGCGGTCGACGGCGGCGAGCACCTCGGCGCGGCTGCGGCCGAGGCCGTAGGTGTCGTGGTGCTCGGCGGCCCAGGCGGCCCAGTCGGACAGCGCCTTCTCGTTCTCGCGCTCGGTTCCCTTCAGCAGCCGGGGGCGGTAGTCGCTCGGGTTGATCGCCCCGTCCAGCACCATCCGGTCGTGGCGGCCGGGGAACATCTGCGTGTAGACCGTGCCCAGGTAGGTGCCGTACGAGTAGCCCAGGAAGGAGATCTTCCGCTCGCCGAGAGTGCCGCGGATGACGTCCATGTCGCGGGCCGTGTTGCGGGTGGTGATGTGCGGGAGCACCGCGGCGTCTGTGGCCCGGCACTTGTCGGCCACGCTCTTCTGCAGGGCGACCTGGCGGTCGAAGCCCGCCCGGTCGGCGCCGGCGGACAGCCAGGTCATGCCGACGGGCAAGCCACAGTCCAGCGCGGTGCTGCGCCCGATGAAGCGCGGGTCGAAGCCGACGATGTCGTAGCGCGCGCCGACCTCCTTCATCGACGCACGGGCCTGCGGCGGGGAGTGGAGCGCGGGACCGCCCGGACCGCCGTTGTTGAGGAGGATCGCGCCGATGCGGTGGCGGGTGTCGGTGGCCTTGAGCCGGGAGATCGCCACGGTGATCGTGCGCCCCCGGGGGTCGGCGTAGTCCAGGGGCACGGTCACGTCGGCGCACTGCACGCCTGCCTGGTCCAGATCGCGGCCCGTGGTGTCGTCGGCGCCCTTGATGCAGCTGCCCCAGCCGAGGTGCTGGCGGTAGTACCGGTCCAGTCCGGCCCCGGAGCTGTCCTGGGCGGGGATCTCGGCGGCCGTGGCCAGGACGGGGGAGGACGTGAGGCAGGCGGCGAGGGTGAGGCCCACGGCCAAGGCGCGGCGTGCGGCGGGGCTGACAGAGGTCACGGGGTCTCCTTGAGCATCGTCCGCTTCGTGTGATCGCATGCCCCGAGGCTAGGAACCCGCCCTGGTACGGCACATCACCCGAGGGCACGAGGACCCCGGTCCTGTCCACCCCTGGTCCGGGACCTGCGTCCCGGACCGGTCTCCTCCTCCGGGAGGAGACCGTCGGCGAGGCTGCGCTGAGGGCCGTCCCGGCCACGCGCCTGCCGTAAGGGGAGAGCGCCACGCTGGCATGCTGTCAGGAGTTCTTCGGCTCCAGAGTCGAGACGATCCTGTGTCTGCTTCCCAGATCTTCTGTGAATGGGTGTCTTGGTGGCACTGGTTGGGTGTCAGCGGGGATCGAGTGGGTTGTGCCTGATCTCTCTTTGGTGTGAGTTGTGATCTTGGCTGTCGTGGGGTGACCAGGCTGTTGCCGTGAGCCGCGTAGCAGCAGGGCGGGTGGCTGTCATGGGGTTGCCCATTCCTGTGTGCGGCCGGCCGGGGCCGGGTTGTGTTGGTGGGTATGGGTGAGGGCGGCCGGTTGGCGCGGGGTGTGGTGGTCCGTCGGTTGTTGGCGGTGGATCAGGGGCCGGGGTCGATGTCGTCGCTGCATGTGCGGGTGATGGCGGAGGCTGCCGGGGTGACGGTTCGGACGGTGTGGCGGTGGCTGTCCGAGGCGCGGGAGGGCCGGTCGGAGCCCGCGGCGCGGCAGGGCGGGTTCGGTCCTGGCGGAGGCGGGTGGGAACGTCGCTGCGCTGTACCGGCGGCTGACGGAGGACGGTTCGCCTTCGCAGGCGAACGCGCCGTCGTTGGGGACGTTGCATCGTGTGGTGCAGCGGGATCTGCGGGCGGGGCGGGTGTTGGAAGTGGCGAGACCATCCCCGAATCGGGTTGAGGCCGGCCGTTATGCCCGGGTCCTGGCCGAGTTGAAGCTTGAGCGGGGGGCGAGGAACACACCGGTCCGGCCCTGGAGTCCTAGCTCGGACACCAGCCGCAAACCAGCCGGATGATCACGTGTTCGCGCAGCATCCTCATGATGGTGGCGGGCGAGGGGTGCTGGCCCTTCTTTGCGCCGGCGGTGATGACGAGGCGCTTGGCGATGTCGCGCAGGCTCATCTCCTGATCGTGCAGGTCGTTTTGGCGAGGACGTGGCCGTCGGTGCGCGCCTGGTCCGGAGCCACCACGACCCGGCCGCCGCGGAGCAGCGGCACGAGGAGTTCGAGTGCGGAGATGTCGAAGGAGAAGGTCGTCAGCCACAGCAGGGCGTCCTCGGCGGTCACCTCCAGTTCTCCGGCGAAGTGGTGGTTCACCAGGTTCGCCAGGCTGCGGTGGCTGATCCGGGTACCCTTCGGGCGTCCGGTCGATCCGGAGGTGTAGATCAGGTAGGCACAGGATTCCGGTTCCGGCAGTTCGCAAAGGCGGGCTCCGCCACCGCACCCTCGGCCTGGGGCCGCGGCGCGAGCAGTGGCAGGACCGCGGCCGCTGAATCGGCCGGTACCAGGGCAGGGTCGTCCGCCAGCACGATGCAGCGCTATGGACAGCGGTCGTGCGAGCCGGGTGGAGAAGTTCTCCGAGAAGATCCGGGTGACCCCGGCCTTGCCGAGTGAGTCGAGTTGTGCGTCGAGGGACTGCCGGGCGGTCGAGGCGCGGGCGTAGCGGAGGCGGACTGTCCGACCGGTTCGGCGCCGGAGCGCACGGGCCGGGGTTGTTCGGTCCACGCCGAACCCGGCTTGCGTACGGCGGGAGTCGGCGGGCTCAGGGCCTTGGCGAGTTGGGGCACGAGGCGGAAGCGGGCGGTGTGGCTACTGGATCGCCACCCTGTCCTTTCCCGGTCCGGCACGGGGAGCCCGCCGGGGCGGCGCAGGTGGACATCGGGCAGCCTTGCGATTCCACACGCTTGAAGTCGTCGCTCACGACCCCGGACTGCTTCATGAGGGTGTTTCAGGCGTCCAGTCGTTTGCGACGACTCATGAAACATGATCGCCGCAGGTGGACCGCCGGATGATCGCGTGCTGCACGAGCGACCGCCCATGAAACAGGCTGATCCTTCTCCGAGCTAATAATAAATGAGTCACCATTTATTAACGTGTAGAGTCGATCCCGGGAGGAGGACCTCATGCCACGACCACGCACCATCAGCGACACCGAGCTCCTCGCCGCCACCGCCCGCGCCATCGGGGCCCACGGCCCTGGAAAGCTCACCCTGGCGCACGTCGGTGTCGAAGCGGGAGTCTCCCCGGCGACGCTCTCGCAGCGTTTCGGGTCCAAGCGGGGCCTGCTGCTGGCGTTCGCCGCGGACGCCGCCGCGGATGCTGCCGCGCCCTATCGGAGGGCTCGGGCCGCGTACGACTCACCCCTGGCGGCGCTACACGCCGCCACCGACGAGTTCGCCGGTCACATGTCCACCCCCGAGGAGATGGCCAATCACCTCGGCATGCTCCAACTAGACCTCTCCGATCCAGAGTTCCGGGTTCATGCCGTCGAACGCACCCGCGCGGTCGATGCGGCAATGCGAGAGCTGCTCACCGACGCCGTCGCGAAGGGCGAGCTCCCGTCCGGCATCGACGTGCCGCGGCTGGCGCGCGCCGTCCAGATCACCATTGACGGCTCCCTGCTGCGGTGGGCCCTCACTGGCGACGGCGATCCCGCCGCCCTTCTCCACGACGACCTCGACCACCTGCTCAGGAGAATCCCGTGACCTTCACTGCCACCGTGTTCATCGGCACCAGCCTCGACGGTTACATCGCCCGCCCCGACGACGACATCGAATGGCTGACCTCGCGGGGCGAGAAGGCCGGCGACATGGGCTTCTTCGAGTTCCTCGACTCGGTCGACGCCGTGATCATGGGCCGTAACACCTACGACAAGGTCATCGGCTTCGGCGAGGAGAACTGGCACTACGGCGACCGCCACGTCGGAGTCCTGAGTACCACTCTTCCCGAGAATGCCGACCCGCGCATCACCGTCTACCGCGACGTGGACAGCCTCGTCACCGACCTCGACAAGCGCGGGATCAAGCACGTCTACCCTGACGGTGGACGCCTCATCCAGAGCTTCATCCGTGCCGGACGCGTCGACGCGTTCATCATCAGCGTCGCCCCGGTCCTTATCGGCGCCGGTCACCGTCTCTTCGGTGAGCTGACCGAGGACATCCCGCTTCGCCTGGACACAGCCGCCGACGTCGGCGGCTTCGCGCAGCTGCGTTACACCGTGGAGAAGTAGCGGTGCATCCATGCGGGCCGGTGATGCTGTATGCGGGAACGGGAGTGGTTGCGGCGACCGCCGCAACCAGCTCGTCCTCGCGGTTGGTGTGAGCGAGTGCGCCCATTGCGTGGCCTCGTTCATCTGGAGGTCGGCGAGGTCCTGGAAGGTGGTCATCGCTTGTCCGCAGCGGATGGCTCGGCGATATCGACGGTGGCGCGGGGTCGGGGCACGGCCGCGGCTGGCACCAGGTCAAGGCACTTGCGCGGTCAGGCCGCGCCGGTCCTCACCGCCCAGCTTCACAGGTGAGAGGGCGATCACCGAGCCGGTGTCCCTCGCTGGCCAGCTGGGATGCGCGGCGGGCCAACCATCGCGCTCAGGGGTCACCTGGCGGCCAGATCCCTCCGACCGAGCACCACACCTGCCCTGAAGCGACCACTTCCATGCTCAGAGCCCCCAGTCCACGAACGTGTCCGTGAGCAGGACGATGAAGACGAAAGGACCAATAATCCCGCAATGCACCCGCAACAACCCTTCGCTGTTTCCCATTCAGGAGACGGCGGGTTCTCTTCCTCCCGCTTAAGCTCAGGATCCACCCGAACCGGCAGACCGGAAGGGGCGATGGACGCGGGCGACCGCCGGCCTACTACCCGTCGATCAATGTGCTCGAGGCTGACTTGGACGCTGTCGTCGCGGTGCCCCCGGCCGGGCACGTCGCGGGCCTCTGGGCCAGAGTGGGCTTCAGCCCCGGTGTCAAAGCGCCGTCCAATGAGTGACTGCGCGGCATCGTGAGTCTCACCCGGGACCTCAGCGATGCGGAGACCGCAGACCTACACGACCAGGGGGTCAACATGCTCCGCACGTTCCGCCAGACCGGTCCCATTGTCTTGGGTGCCCGCACCCTCGCCTCCGGCTACGCCGCCGACGCCGTGTAGTAGGGCGCTGCGGCTGACGGCCCCGCCGGGCCCCTCGGACGGTTGACGACGGCCGTCATGCCGGTCGAGTCTGGCCGACCCTGGAGAGGGGGCAATCTGAGGGAGGCCCCTTAGATGGTGCTCAGACCGCCGGTGGAGCCGATGCTGGCGCAGGCCGCAGAGTCGGTGCCGGGCCCTGCCGCGCTGCGCGCGGGGGTGGCGTACGAGTAGAAGTTCGACGGTCACCGGGCGCTGCTGTTCACTCCGATGAGGCGTTGCAGCGCCGGGCGGCCGCCCGCAGTCGCGGAGCCGCCGCCCTGGCCGCGAAGCTGCCGGCCCACTTCGTGGCGTTCGACGTCTTGCAGCAGGACGGCCAGGAGCTGCTCCACCTGCCTTACGCCGACCGCCGCGCCCGCCTGGAGAACCTGTTCACGGAGCGCGCTCCGACGGCCCCCGGGACGCTGTGCCCGATGGCGACTGACCTGGCCACAGCCCGGGAGTGGCTGGAGACCTGGACGGACGTGTCCGGCGTCGAAGACATCCTGATTAAGCCCCTGACCAGCCGCTATAACCCCGCGTATCGCGGGTGGACCAAGATCCGTCGGCGGGATACCACCGAAGCGATCATCGGCGCCATCACGGGCACCCTTGCCCGCCCCGGGCGCCCCTGGACGGGCGTCAGGTTCGCCTCGGCGTGGGGGAGCCGTGACGTCCTGGACGTCACGCTGGTCCGCCCGGACCTGGTGGCGGAGTTCAGCGCCGATCGGGCCGTTGACCAGGGCATTTTCCGTCACCCACTCAGGTTCCGGCGGATCCGCTTGGACGTGACGGCGGGCGACGTTCCGCCCTTCGGGCAGGGGGCTGTCGCGGCGGCGGGCTGAGTACGCGACAGGGGGCCGGTCCCCTGCGCAGGCTGGCGGTCAGCTCTGGAAACGGTCGCGGGCCTCGTCTGCGGCGTCCTCGAGCTGCTCCTGCCCCTGCCGGGCGCGCTCTTCGGCCTGCGGGCGGCGCTCCGAGACTTCGTCCTGCGCGCCTGCCCTGGCCTTCTGCGCCTGGTCCTTGAGCTGTTCTGCCTTGTCCTGGAACTGGTCCTTGATGCCCATGGCTCTCCTCGGAGTCGGGTTCGGGGGCCTTTCCATGACCTCATATCCGCCGACCGTCGCCCTGGCTTGAGCCGTCCGGGTGGTGCGGCGGGGGTGTGACCTGGCGCTCGTGGGGCCGGGCTTCGTGTCCCCCACAGGGGTGAATCCGGGCCTCGCGTACGCGTAGGCGGCTTATGGGGTGTGATCCCAACTCGCCCCAGAATCAGGGCTATTGACAACAATCAGGATCTTTCACCATGTTTCCGGCGCGACCCGATCGTCGGGCCGGTCGATGTGCGATCGGAGACGATTCATGGCGCGTTCGGTACGTGAGAGCTACGACGAGGGGCAGGCTGCGCGCCGGCTGCGGGTGCCTCTGGCGGCCTGGCGGTGGGCGGCCGGTACGGGCCTGGTCCCGCCGGCCGACGCCGGCCCGAGGGTGGTGGTCGCGGGCGGTGGTGGAGGCCGCCGACCCGGAGCAGCTGCGTGCGGCCCTGCGGGGTCCCGTGGGTGCGGGGGTGGCGGCGGACCGGTTGACGGAAGTTGGGGGAGCCGTTGCGGTGCCGGCCGCGGGTGACCGCGGCGGCGGTCGGCCACCTCGCCGGGGCCGGTCTGCTGGTCCGACGGAGTTCTCCGACGTTCACCCGGACCAGGTGACGGCCCTCGCGCGCCGCCGGGACCTGCCGGCCCCTCCTCGACCGGCACGTCCCCCTCGGCCCCGACCAGGTCGCCCGCCGCCTCGGCGTCCGCCCCCTGGTCGACTGGCGGGCGGTGTACGCCGCCCGTGCGGGCCGCCGCTCCCCGTTGCGGTGGCGTGGGCACAGATGGGTGACAAGAGGAGTGTTGCGGGGGGAAGCCGGGAAGGCCTGCGGGGGAATTGACTGCACTACCGGAAAGGCCGTCATGCGTCGTCTCGCTGCTGTCGTTCTCGCAACTCTCGCGTTTTTTGGCGTTCTCGCTGTGCCGGCCAGTGCCGACACAGGTCTGAGTGTCGGTCCGATCTCACTGGGCTTGCCGGGTGCCCCACAGTTTGCGCAGCTCCGGGGCTTGGACATCAATGTGGGCAGGCTCCTGGGGTAGGCGGCGGCCTGGTCATGGCCTGCACCTCACCCGGATCGAGCAGCGCGCCGCACCACCAGACCTTGGCCATCAGTACTTGCTCAGGTATATCGCCAGCCGTCCGGTCAGCTCCCCCTTCATCGACTCCGGTCGGCTCGGTGGAGATCGACAACAAGCACCACGGCGGCGTCACCACCGTCCCGCTGTACTCCGCCGAGGACGTCGCCCCGCTCCCCGTCGTCCGCCCCTCGGTGGACTGGCGGGCGGTGTACGCCGCCCCTGCGGGCAGCCGCTCCCCGCTCGCCGCCCTCGCCCCAGATGTCCCGGGCCAGGACAGGGCGCTACTCGCGGAGGCGGCACGGATGGCCCGGGTGGGCCGGGCCGCAGTGGTGAACTGGCGCCGCCGGCACTCCGACTTCCCCGCCCCGACCACCGGCACGGAGGTACATCCGCAGTTCGACCGGCCGGCGGTGGTCGCCTGGCTGCTCGCTCACGACAAAATCGGCGTGCCCGTGGGCATGCCGTCGGCCTCGCTGGTCGTGGTCGGCGCCGGGCGCCGTACGGTCCGGTTCCGGCTCGATGGCCCGCACCTGGTCCTGGCCGACGACGCCGAGGGGGAGGACGTGTTGTCCGGCTGGTCCACGGATGCGGACGCCGATGAGCTGGCGGCCTTGTCGGCGGGGGAGTTCGGGGCGTCGGTGGGCCGGCTGACTGCGCCGGGCACGGTCCCGTTGGCGGTGCTGGGGGAGGTGCGGGTGATCGAGCGGTTCCGTTCGGGGGTCGGTGGCCTGCGGGTGACGCTGGCGTGGCCGGCCGGCCTGCGGGGCGCTGCCACGGAATGGGCGGCGGGCGGGGTGGTTCGGCACGGGTGCCGTTCGCCGGCTCGGCGGAGGCGTGCGTGTGCCGCCGGTACGACTGCGGCGGCCTGGTCCCGTTGTCCTGGTGCGCCGAGCACGGGGATGCGGTGGGCCCGGTGATGGAGTGGCACCCCGGCGGCGGACTCCGCTGCGCAGAGCTGTCCCGGCGCTGAGCGGGCGGCCGTGGCTACGTGGGCCGCGTCGGGAGGCCAGCACCTGGTTTGAGGGCCTGCTGCTGGGGTTGACTTACTGATCGTTTCAGAATGAGTTGAGCTGCGGGCCTTGTGCTCGACGATCTTGGTCGGCAGGGTGTCCAGAGTGCGTGCTGATCTTGTTCCTGA
>NZ_JBEZWL010000209.1:0-9330 GCF_040648015.1 Streptomyces sp. NPDC029216
GGCAGGCCCGCCCGGCGCCGCGGCCGCCGCCGGCGCGGGCCAGGTCCAGGACGGCGCCCGCCACCCGGGCCGCGGCGTCGGGTACCTGGCGGAAGCTCGGGAAGTCGTTGACGTCGACCACCACCGGCCCGTCGGGGCCCAGCAGCACGTCCACCCCGTACAGGTCCAGCCCGTACACCTCGCCCACCCGGGCGGCGATCTCCGCGACCTCGGCCGGCAGCGGCACCCGGCGCTCGCGGACGCCGGCGTCGGGGTGCAGGGGGGAGCAGCGCTCGGTGGCGTGCAGCTCACCGTTGACGCAGTACACCTTGATGTCGGTGCCGGGGTTGGGGACGTAGGGCTGGGCGATGAGCATGCCCTCGCCCGCGAGTTCGGGGAGCAGCGCCGCGAGCCGGTCCGGCGAGGGCACCAGGTGCACGGCCCGCCCGGAGCTGCCGTCGGCGGGCTTGACCACGAGCGGGTACCGCTCGTCCGGTATCTCGGCGAGCAGTTCGGGGCGGGCCACCGCGTAGGAGGGCGGCAGGGGGAGCCCCCGCGCGCTGCCGACGGCGGCGGCGAGCGCCTTGTCCCGTACCCCGCGGATCGACCGGGCGTCGTTGACGGTGGTCACCCCGGCGGCGGCCGCGGCCTCCAGCAGGGTGAGCCCGGGGCCGCCCGAGACGGTCTTGAGCACCCAGGCGTCGTGCGTGCCCGCCCGGACCAGGTCCGTCATGCGCAGCAGCGAGCCGCCCGGCCGCACGACGTCCACCTGGTGGCCCCACGCGGTCAGCTGACGGATCACCTCGTTCGGCATGCCGTCGTGGCGGTAGTGCTCCTCCACCAGGAAGCAGAGCCTCATGGATCTTCCCCATATTCCCCGGACGTCCGCCGCCGATCCCGTCCGGCGAGTTGTGACGTCACAGGATGCCATGGCATGGCCCCGAAACCGCTCCAGAAGCAACCTTAGTGGGCGCTACGCAGCGTGATCTTCATCAAGGGCTTTCCTGAACGATCAACAATCCTCTTATAGTGATGCCTCGTTGCCACAGGGAACCTTCTCTTCCATATACGCCCCTTTCTTGAGGCTCTGCATTGATGACGGCGTCGCCCTCCCCCCTCCGCCCCTCCGCGCTCGCCCTGCTGGTCACGGCGGTGGCCGCGGGCACCATCTCCGCGGCGGCGGTGGCCGCGGCCCCGTCGAACGTCCGCCTCCCGCTGGCCTGGTTCGCCGCCTTCGGCACCCTGCTCCTGGCCATCGCCGCCGGCGCCGTCACCTGGTGGGCGCGCACCACCCGGCAGCTGAGCGGCAGCCTGGCCCTCCTCACCGGGGAACTCGCCACCCGCGACGCGTACATCGCCCGCCTGACCGCCGACGCGGCCCGCGACACGGCGGACCACACCGCCGAACTCGCCCGGCTCACCGCCGAGCACGCGGCCGAGACCGGCCGGCTGACGGCCGCCCACACCGCCGAGACCGCCCGGCTCACGGCCGCCCACACCGCCGAGCTCGACCACCTGACCGCCGCCCAGCAGGCCACCCGGGAGAAGCTCGGCGAGGAACTGCGGCGCGCCCAGTCGGGCCGGGCCGCCGCCATGGCCGCCGCCGCCAACGCGGCCGGCCGGATGCAGGCCCTGGCCACCGGAATGCTGGCCGACCTGCGCGAGATGGAGCACAGGCACGCCGACGAGGAGGTCCTCGGCGACCTCCTGCACCTCGACCACCGCACCGCCCAGGCCGGCCGCCTCGCCGACTCCATCGCCGTGCTCACCGGCGCCCGCTCGGGCCGCCGCTGGGCCAAGCCCATCGTCATGGAGTCGATCCTGCGCGGCGCCATGGGCCGGATCGGCGGCTACCAGCGCGTCCGGCTGCACTCCGTCAGCGAGGCCGCCGTCGCCGGACACGCCGCCGAGGGGGTCATGCACGCCCTCGCCGAGCTCCTCGACAACGCCGCGAACTTCTCCCCGCCGACCGCCGAGGTCCACGTCTACGTGGAGGAGGTACCGGCCGGGATCATCATCACCGTCGAGGACAGCGGCCTCGTCATGAGCGAGCTCCAGCTGCGCCGCGCCGAACAGGCCGTCGGCGCCGAGACCCTGGACCTCGCGCGGCTCTCCGGCACCCGCCTCGGCCTCGCCGTCGTCGGACGCCTCGCCCGCAAGCACGGGCTGACCGTCTCCTTCCGCCCCTCCGCCCGCGGCGGCACCGGCGCGCTGATGATGATCCCGGAAGAGCTGATCAGCCACGCCCCGGCCGAACCCGTGCCCGCTCCGCCGCTCCTCGCGGCCCCCACGGCGGGTCCCGGCCGCGCCCCCGCGCCGGGCCGCGCCCCCGCGTCGCCCGCCCCCGCCCCCGCCCCGCGCGCCGAGGCCGAGCCCGCCCACGAAGGCCCCGACGGCTCCCCCGGCCCCGAATCCACCGGCCAGAACCCGGTCCTCGGCGAGAGCGGACTGCCCCAGCGACGACGCGGCCGCACCCTGGCCGCCGCCCGTCCCGAGGGGCCCGACGCCGCGTCCCCGGCGTCCCGCACCCAGGGCGCCCCCACCGGCGCGTCCCGGTCCGCCGCCAACTTCGGCAGCTTCCGCCAGGCCGTGCGCAGCGCACCGGCGCGGCAGCGGCCCACGAATCCCCCGCACCCGGAAGGCAACACGAGATGACCGCCACCACCGACGAGACGCTCAGCTGGCTCCTGGAAGGGCTCCTGGAGCGCACCCCCGGCGCCCGGCACGCCCTCGTCCTCTCCCGTGACGGCCTCAAGCTGTGCCGCACCCCCGAGCTCTCCGTCGACCAGGCCGACCAACTCGCCGCCATCGCCGCCGGCATCCAGAGCCTCTCCCACGGCGCCTCCATCGAGTTCGGCGACGGCACCGGCGGCGTCCGCTCCGCCATGGCCGAGTTCTACGGCGGGATCCTCTTCATCGTCGAGGCCGGCGAGGGCGCCCACCTCGCGCTCGTCGCCGCCGAGGACGCCGACGCCGGACTCGTCGGCCACAACATGTCCGAACTGGTGGAGCAGCTGAGCGAGCATCTGACCGCCAGGCCCCGGGGATGAGCCGCGCCCGGCCGGGCCGGGACGACTCCCCGGACCGGCTCTACACCCTCACCGGCGGCCGCAGCCGCTCCGGGAGCGATGCCTTCGACCTGGTGACCCTGATCGTCGCCGAGTGCGACCCGGTACCCGGCATGCAGTCGGAGCACGCGGCCATCCTGCGGATGTGCCGCTACCCGACGGCCGTCGTGGAGGTGGCGGCCGAACTGGGCCTGCCCGTGTCGATCGTACGGATCCTGCTCGCCGACCTCCTGGCGGCCGGGCGCGTCAGCGCCCGGCACCCCCGCGCCACGACGTACTGCCTTCCCGACCCCGAACTCCTGGAGCAGGTGCTCGTTGGACTCCGCAACCTCTGACCCGGGCACGCCCCGGCAGGCCCTCGGCAGCACCGCCGACAACGGCCTGAAGATCGTGATCGTCGGCGGCTTCGGCGTCGGCAAGACCACCATGGTCCGCTCGGTCAGCGAGATCCGCCCGGTGAACACCGAGGAGACGATGACCCAGGCCGGCGAGGCCGTCGACCACACCGACGGCGTCACCGCCAAGACCTCCACCACCGTCGCCTTCGACTTCGGCCGGATCACCCTCGACGCCCGCAACGTCCTCTACCTGTTCGGCGCCCCCGGCCAGGAACGGTTCTGGTTCCTGTGGGACCGGCTGTTCTCCGGCACCCTCGGCGCCGTCGTCCTCGTCGACACCCGGCGGCTCGCCGACTCCTGGTACGCCATCGACCGCCTCGAACACCACGGAACCCCGTTCGTCGTCGCCTGCAACGACTTCGGCGGCCCCGCCCACACCCCGCAGCAGATCCGCGCCGCCCTCGACCTGCCGTCCGAGGTGCCGCTGCTGTTCTGCGACGCCCGCTCGCGCGACTCCAGCAAGCAGGTGCTCATCTCCCTCGTGGAACACCTCCAGCACCTCCACACCCTCCAGCCCCTCCCGTAACAGCGCCGAGCGCCAGAGCACCAGCACCAGACGGCCGTCCCCCGCACCCTCCCGGAGCCCACGCAGTGACCACCCCCGAGCCCCAGCCCGTCTACCTCGGCGGCCCCCGCTTCCAGAGCGACCCCGCCGAGCTGTACCGGGAGATGCGCCGCGACCACGGCGCCGTCGCCCCCGTCGTCCTCGACGGGGACGTCCCGGCCTGGCTGGTCCTCGGCTACCGCGAACTGCACCAGGTCACCAGCGACCCGCAGCTCTTCTCCCGCGACTCCGACCTGTGGAACCAGTGGGACCGCATCCCCGCCGACTGGCCCCTGCTCCCCATGATCGGCCGCAAGCAGTCCTCCATCCTCTACACCACCGGCGAACGCCACCGCGAGCGCGCCGCCGTGATCAGCGAGGCCCTGGAATCCGTCGACCCCTTCGAACTCAGGGGCCACGCCGAACGCTTCGCGGACGAACTGATCGACGGGCTCTGCGGCAAGGGCGCCTGCGACATCGTCGGCGAGTACGCCATGCTCCTGCCGCTGCGCGTCCTCGCCCGCATCTACGGGTTCTCCGACGAACAGGGCCCCGGCCTCGTCACCGCCATGAACGACATGATCAACGGGAGCGAGGGCGCCCTGGCCGGCCAGCGCCACCTCGGCGAGTCCATGTACGCGCTGCTCGCCGCCAAGGCCGAGGCCCCCGGCCACGACGTCGTCTCCCGGATGCTCGCCAACACCGCCGGATTCACCCTCGACGAGGTGGCCCAGGACCTGATGGTGATGATGGCCGCCGGCCACCAGCCCACCGCCGACTGGATCGGCAACTCGCTGCGCCTGATGCTCACCGACGACCGCTTCGCCGCCTCCCTCGCCGGCGGCCGCCACAGCGTCGGCGAGGCCATGAACGAGGTGCTCTGGGAGGACACCCCGACCCAGAACGTCGCCGGCCGCTGGCCCACCCGCGACACCAAGCTGGGCGGCCGCACCATCGCCCGCGGCGACCTGGTCCTGCTGGGCCTCGCCGCCGCCAACGGCGACCCGCACGTACGCGCCGACGCGGGCGCCCTCACCGGCGGGAACAACGCCTTCTTCTCCTTCGGCCACGGCGAACACCGCTGCCCCTTCCCGGCCCAGGAGGTCGCCGAGGTCATCGCCCGGACCGGCATCGAGGTCCTCCTCGACCGGCTCCCCGACGTGGACCTCGACGGACGGGCCGCCGATCTGACCCGGCGCCCCTCGCCCTGGCTGCGCGGCCTCACCGCGCTCCCCGTGACCTACACCCCGACCCCCGCGCTTGGAGCCACCCGATGAGCTGCCCGATCGACCACACCGGCGCCGTCCCGGCCGTTCCCGCCCCGATCACCCTCGACCCCTTCGTCACCGACCTCGACGCCGAGAGCGCCGCACTGCGCGCCGCCGGCCCGCTGGTCCGCGTCGTCCTGCCCGGCGGCGTCGGCGTGTACGCCGTCACCCGCCACGCCGAGGCGCGCGCCCTGCTCACCGACCCCCGGGTCGTCAAGGACATCGAGGTCTGGGGCGCCTGGCGGCGCGGCGAGATCCCCTTGGACTGGCCGCTGATCGGACTGGCCAACCCCGGCCGCTCCATGCTGACCGTGGACGGCGAGGAGCACCGCCGCCTGCGCACCCTCGTCGCCCAGGCCCTCACCGCCCGCCGCGTGGAGCGGCTGCGCGCCGGCATCGAGGCCCTCACCGCGGAGTCGCTCGACAAGCTGGCCGGGCTCCCGGCCGGGGAGACCGTCGACCTGAAGGCGGCCTTCGCCTACCCGCTGCCGATGAACGTCATCAGCGAGCTGATGGGCGTCGACGCCGCCGAACACCCCCGTCTGAAGGCCCTCTTCGAGAAGTTCTTCTCCACCCAGACCCCGCCCGAGGAGGTCCCGCAGATGATGGCGGACCTCGGGGCGCTGTTCTCCCGGATCGTGGAGGCCAAGCGGGAGAACCCCGGCGACGACCTGACCAGCGCGCTCATCGCCGCGTCCGAGGACGGCGACCGCCTCAGCACCGAGGAGATCACCAACACCCTCCAGCTGATGGTCGCCGCCGGCCACGAGACCACCATCAGCCTGATCGTCAACGCCGTCGTCGCCCTGGAGACCCACCCCGAGCAGCGCGCCCTCGTCCTCGCCGGAGAGGTCCCCTGGGAGAACGTCGTCGAGGAGACCCTGCGCTGGGCCACCCCCACCTCACACGTCCTGATCCGCTTCGCCACCGAGGACATCGAGGTCGGGGACCGGGTCCTGCCGAAGGGGGAGGGCCTGATCGTCTCCTTCGGCGCGCTCGGCCGCGACGAGGCCCGGCACGGGGAGACCGCGGGCGCCTTCGACGTCACCCGGAGCCCGAACCGGCACATCTCCTTCGGCCACGGCCCCCACGTCTGCCCCGGCGCGGCCCTGTCCCGCCTGGAGGCCCTCGTGGCCCTCCCGGCCCTCTACGCCCGCTTCCCGGAACTGGCCCTCGCCGTACCGCGCGAGGAGCTGCGCAACAAGCCGGTCCTCACCCAGAACGACCTGTTCGACCTCCCGGTGCGCCTGCACCCCTGAGGGGCGGAGGAAAAAGAAATGGTAGTCGTACCAGGGTCCTTGGTAGGTTGATCACGTGCCGAAGCTGAATCAGATCATCGCAGTCGAAAAGGGCGTCAAGTCCAAGTCCCTCCAGGAGCTTTCCCAGGCCCACCACGACGTGCAGAAGCCCGCCCTGCTGGCCGGGATCTCCCGCACGTACCAGCCCAAGGACGAGGAGGGCGAGCAGCTGCCGCCCGAGTCCACCCGGGTCCAGGTCAAGGCGGAGGACGTGCTGCGGGCGACGGCCACCACCCTGACCCGCCTGTTCGACGTGACGGCCACCAAGGACTGGGCGAACCGCACCGCCGCGGCGGACGTCGTCGTCGACGGCAACGTGCTGCTCGCCCAGGTGCCGGTGCCCTACCTGCTCTTCCTGGAGAAGCAGCTGACCGACCTGCACGCCTTCGTGCGCAAGCTGCCGGTCCTGGACGCCTCCGAGTCCTGGAACCTGGACCCCTCCACGGACTCCTGGAAGACGGAACCCGTGCGCACCATCCGTACCAAGAAGGTGCCGCGCAACCACGTCAAGGCGGAGGCCACGGAGAAGCACCCGGCGCAGGTGGAGGTGTACTACGAGGACGTCGCGGTCGGCTACTGGACGACGGTGAAGTTCTCCGGCGCCCTGCCGGCCCGCCGGGTCAACGAGCTCCTCGACCGGGTGGAACGGCTCCAGCAGGCCGTGAAGTTCGCCCGCGAGGAGGCCAACGGCGCCGAGGTCACCGACCAGCGGGTCGGGGACGCCGTGTTCGGCTACCTGTTCAGGTAGCCCCGAGAACGCCCCCTGTAGCGCAGGGGGTGCGCGAGAGCGCAAGCTGAAACTGACGTTGAAGCTGAAACGGGGGCCGGCCCGAGTGCAGCCCCTTGAATCTCAGATTATCGCTCCAGTCTCAGCATTCGCCGCCGAACACCGGATCGACCGAGCGGGGACGATCACCGACGGATGGGGGTTCAAGTCCCTCCTGCGCCTCTGCGTGGCGCGGTAGTTCAAAGGCAGAACACGTCGGCCTCAAGATGATCCCCTCTCTTAAAAGCCGCCGGTGTGCGCAATTGGGTGGCACTCAGGGGCCCGGGAATTGGACATATTCCCGGGCTCCGTCACGTTTCCGGGCTTCTTCGCACACGCCCGTACGACTTCCCGGCGAGACCGGCTCCGACCGCAGGAGGACCGGGCATCAGCCTGCGAGCCGATGATCACCACCCCGCCGCCCGACTAGGTTCGTGGTCATGAACGCCACACGCCGTACCGCGGCCGCCGCGGCCTTACTCGCACTCCTGCTCCCGGCCCCGCTCCTGGCGGCCTCCGCCGCCTCCGCAGCACCCGCGGCCGCGGTGGACACCCGCACCGCCGGGCCCGAACTCCCCGCCCCCACCGGCCGCTTCGCCGTCGGCTCGGAGGACCTCCACCTCGTCGACCGCAGCCGCACCGACCCCTGGGCCCACACCGGCCCCCGCGAGCTGATGGTCACCCTGCGCTATCCGGCCCAGCGCGGCACCGGCCGTGCCCCGGCGCCCTACATGAGCACCGAAGAGGCCCGGCTGATCCTCGCCGACAAGGGGCTCGACAAGATCATCGACCCCGCCGCCTTCGCCGCCACCCGGGCCCACGCCCGCGTCGGCGCCCACCCCGCCGTCGGCCGCTACCCGCTGATCGTGCTCTCGCCCGGCTTCACCGTCCCGCGCGCCACCCTCACCTCCCTCGCCGAGGACCTGGCCTCCCGGGGCTACGTGGTCGCCGCCGTCGACCACGCCTACGAGAGCGCCGCCACCGCCTTCCCCGGCGGCCGCATCCTCACCTGCCTGGCGTGTGACCAGACCCAGGGGCCGGGCGGACGGGAGGCCGTCACCGAGGCCCGTGCCAAGGACGTCTCCTTCCTGCTGGACCGCCTCACCGGCCGTCATCCCGTCTGGCGCCACGCCGGGCTGATCGACAGCGGCCGCATCGCCATGGGCGGGCACTCGATCGGCGGCGCCTCCGCCCTGACCGCCATGGCAGCCGACCCGCGCATCCGCGCGGGCATCGACATGGACGGCACCCTGCCCGAGCCCTACCCGGCCGCCGGCATCGGAGGACGCCCCTTCATGCTCCTCGGCTCGGCCGCCAGCGTGCCGGGGGACCAGGAGGGCAACTGGAAGGGCCCCTGGCAGCACTTCGACGGATGGAAGCGCTGGATCACCCTCGACGGCACCGACCACTTCGGCCCCACCGACTACCCGGCCCTGCGTGACCAGCTCGGCGTCCCCCACCCCGAGGCGCCGCTGCCCGGCCCCCGCGCCGTGGAACTGACCCGGACCTACGTCAGCGCCTTCTTCGACCGGCACCTCAAGGGGCAGCCCCGGCCGGTCCTGGACGGCCCCGGCGCCGACGCCCCCGAGGTCCGCTTCCACAACCCCTGACGGCCCGTACGGGGCCCCGCCCGCGCGGGGCCCCGTCCTCACACCGGTACGGCCACGAAGGTCCGCCCCGACTCGTTCTCCACCAGCACCGCCTTGACGTCCGCCGGGTCCACGGCCGCCGAGCCGTCCAGGGCCGCGCCCTTGCCCTCGCCGTGCTCCGCGGTGCCCACGACCCAGCCGCCCGCCGTGGACCGCGTACCGTCCCGGGAGACCACCACCAGACGGCACCGCTCCCCGGCCGGAACGCCGGTCACCGCAGCCCGCACCCGCACCCACTTGGCGGCCGGAGTCACCTGCACGGTCATCCGCGCCCCGGTCCCCGGATCCGTGGCCGAGGCCACCCGGGTCCCCGCGGGCGGCGGCGAGGGCGCCGCCGACGCGCCCGGCGACGGCGGCGGG
>NZ_JBEZWL010000210.1:0-9307 GCF_040648015.1 Streptomyces sp. NPDC029216
GGCGTGACGACCCCGGTCGTCACGCCGCTCCGGCGTTTTCCCGTGCGCACGGCCGACGTCAGGTCCAGACCTTGACAGGTCCAGACCATTTCGGTTCAGTGGCGGTACCCGTCGCGCCCCCACGCTCCGCGACGACTCCCCCCACTCAAGGAGCAGTTACGTGATACGTGCGCTTCGCCGCCGCGCCCTCTCCCTCGCCTCGGCCGCCGCCGCGACCCTCGGACTCGCCGTCGCCCTGCCCGCCTCCCCCGCCGCCGCGGCCCCCGCCTGCGCCGGCGCCTGGAGCTCCTCGGCGGTCTACACGAACGGCATGAGCGCCTCGTACGGCGGCCACAACTGGCAGGCCAAGTGGTGGACCCAGGGAGAGACCCCGGGCACCACCGGCCAGTGGGGCGCCTGGTCGGACCAGGGCGGCTGCGGCGGCGGGGGCGGCCAGGACCCCGACCCGGGCACCGGCGACCCCTCCGGCTTCGTGGTCAGCGAGGCCCAGTTCCACCAGATGTTCCCGGACCGGAACCCCTTCTACACCTACAGCGGGCTGGTCGCGGCGCTCTCCGCGTACCCCGGCTTCGCCCACACAGGGGACGACACCGTCAAGCGGCGCGAGGCGGCGGCCTTCCTCGCGAACGTCTCGCACGAGACGGGCGGGCTCGTGTACGTCGTCGAGCAGAACACCGCCAACTACCCGCACTACTGCGACGCCTCCCAGCCCTACGGCTGCCCGGCCGGCCAGGCCGCGTACTACGGGCGCGGGCCCATCCAGCTGTCGTGGAACTTCAACTACAAGGCGGCGGGTGACGCCCTGGGCATCAACCTGCTCGCCAACCCCTACCTCGTCGAGCAGGACCCGGCCGTCGCGATGAAGACGGCGCTCTGGTACTGGAACACCCAGAACGGCCCGGGCACGATGACCGCCCACGCGGCCATGGTGAACGGGGCGGGCTTCGGCGAGACGATCCGCTCCATCAACGGGGCCCTGGAGTGCAACGGCGGCAACCCGGCGCAGGTGCAGAGCCGGATCGACAAGTACCAGGCCTTCACCCGGCTGCTCGGCGTCACCCCGGGCGACCGGCTGGACTGCTGACCGTCCGCACGGCCCGGGTTCAGTGGCCCCGCAGGGCGGTGGCCAGCTGGGCCCGGGAGCGGACGTCGAGCTTCTGGTAGATCCGGGTGAGCCGGGCCTCGACGGTCTTGACGCTGAGGAAGAGCTTCGCGGCAGCCTCCTGGTTGCTGGCGCCCCCGCCGACGAGCAGCGCCAGCCGGGCCTCCGCGTCGGTCAGGGCCGCCACCCCCGGGTGCGGGGCACCGGTCTCGGGGGCGTTCTCGCGGGCCAGGCAGAGCCAGGGTGCGGCTCCGGCCCGCTCGAACACCTCGGCGGCGTCCCGCAGCGCGGCGCGGGCCGGCGCCCGGCGGCGCCGCCGGCGTTCGACCCGGGCCAGCGCGAGGAGCGTACGGCCCCGTTCCAGGGGCAGGCCGAG
The DNA here is from genome assembly GCF_040648015.1 of Streptomyces sp. NPDC029216. Classification (NCBI taxonomy): domain Bacteria; kingdom Bacillati; phylum Actinomycetota; class Actinomycetes; order Kitasatosporales; family Streptomycetaceae; genus Streptomyces; species Streptomyces sp. NPDC029216. Next base: position 1,479 of record NZ_JBEZWL010000210.1, read on the forward strand.
GGCGCCGAAGCGCTGGGCGGTGTCCTGGAGCAGGGCGACGGCGGGCTCCGGTTCGCCCTGCGCCGACAGCGCGAGGGCCCGGGCCCGGTCCAGGGCGGCGAGGACGGGCGTCCGCCGGAGGGAACGGGCGACGGGGGTGACGGAGTCGAGCAGGGCGACGGCCCCGGCGGGGTCGTCGGCGGCGACGAGGGCCTCGGCGAGTTCCCCGTGCCAGCGCAGGATGGAGGGGTCCACCACCTGCTGGGCCTGCTCCAGCTCGGCGACCCGGCGCAGGGTGGCCACGGCCTTCGCGGCCTCGCCGGTGGCCAGTTCGACCGTTCCGAGGGCGTACAGCCCCCGGGACAGGAAGATCTGGTCGTGCTCCTCCTCGGAGGCGCGGATGCCGCGGCGGGCGTAGGCGGCGGCCCGGGCGAAGCTGCCGCCGGCCGCCTCGGCGGTCGCCGCGACGTACCAGGCGGGGCCCGGGGAGAGGCCCGCCTCTATGGTCAGCTCCAGGGCGCGGCGGGCGTGCGCGGCGCCGGGGACGCAGCGGCCGCGCCGCAGTTCGACCTCGGTGAGGCTGCGCAGCACCTCGAAGACGTCCTCGGCGGAGCCGGTGCGCTGGACGGCGGGCAGCAGGACGAGGAGCTGACGGCGGGCGTCGGCGAGCCGGTCGTCGAAGAGCGCGTGGCGGACGGCGAGGTACTGGGGCGCGTTGCGCATGCCGAGGGGGACCTCGGGGGCGGGCAGGGCCAGGGCCTGGGCCAGGATGTCCTCGGCGTCGGCGTCGCCGAGGATGCGGCCCATGCGGGCCCGGACGGTCAGGGCCATGGCTTCGGCGACCTGGTCTCCGCCGGCCTTGGCGAGGGCTCCGGCCTCGGCGGCGGCGTCGCGGGAGCGTACGGGGTCGCCGTCGCTGAGGTTGTGCTTCCAGGCGATCCGCAGCTGGACGGCGGCCAGCAGGGAGGGGTCGTCGGCGGCGTCGGCCTCGGCGCAGGCGAAGGCGAAGGTCTCGTCGAGGGCGGCCAGGGCCTGCCCGGCGGCGTCGATCACGGCGAGCCGGGCCCGTACCCGCTGGGCGGGAGAGGCGTCGCGGGCGAGGACGGCGCGGGTGGCCCGGCGGGCGAGGTCGGCGCGGCCGGCCCAGCCGGCGTCCTCGGCGGCGCCGACGAGCCGGGCGAGTTCCTCGCCGGGCAGGGCCGCGGGGGTGCGTTCGGCGGCGAGCAGCCCGAGTTCGGCGGCCAGGGCCCGCTGGCCGCGGCGGCGGCAGGCGTCGGCGGCCCGGGTGATCTCGGCGGCGAGTTCCGCGTCGGGGGTGTCGACGGCGAGGGCGCGGTGGCGTACGGCCTGGACGGGGTCGTCGACGGCGGCGGCGAGCGCGGCGTGCCCGGCGGAGCGCTCGGGCCAGCCCGCGTCGGCGGCCAGGGCGGTGGGCAGGGCGCCGGCGGTGAAGGCGACGGCTCCGTCCTCGCCGACGGTGACCAGTGCGGCCCGTTCGGCCTCCGCGAGTTCCGCTTCGGCGTCGGGGCGGCCGGCGCGGCGCAGCAGGGCGGTGGTGGGGCGGGTGGCGAGGGCGGCGAGCAGGAGGGTGGGGCGGGTGCGGGCGGGGGCTTCGGCGAGGAGCCGGCGGGCGACCTCGCGGGCCTGGCCGGAGACGGGAAGCGGGTCGGCGTGGTGGGCGCAGCCGCCCTGGCCGGCGGCTTCGGCGAGGGAGTGGCCGAGGGCGAGGGCGAGCCGGGGGTTGCCGCCGCTGGCCTGGTGGATGCGTCCGGCGAGGCGGGCGGGCAGGCCGTGGCGCAGCAGCAGTTCGGCGACCTCGTCGGCGCCGAGCGCGGGGACGCGGACAGCGGGGGTGCCGGGGCCGCAGAGGGTTTCGGCGACGGGGGCGCCGCCCTGGACCCGTTCGGCGACGAGGACCCGTACGCGGGGCGGGGTCAGGCGCAGGGCGAAGCGGAGCAGGTCGGTGCTCTCGGCGTCGAGCCACTGGGCGTTGTCGACGAGGAGCAGGAGGGGGCCGGGGGCGGCCAGGGTGCGCAGAACCTCGACGACGGCCAGGCGCAGGGCGACGTGGTCGCGTCCGGCGCGGGGGGCGTCGGCCTCGCGGCGCAGGAAGGCGATGGCGGTGCGCTGGGGTCCGGCGAGGCGGTCGAGGGCGGAGCGGGGGACGGAGGCGAGCAGGGCGGCGGCCGAGGCCTCGGGTATGTGCCGGTCCGCGGCTTCGGGGGCGAGGCGCAGAACGGTCTCGCGGCGGCCCTCGGCGGCGGCCGCGACGGTGCGGGCCACCTCGGTCTTGCCGGCTCCGGCGGGGCCGGTGAGGATGGCCCGGCCGTGCGTGGTGAGCGCACGCCCGACGGCCTCGATCAGTACGCCGTGTCCGACGTTGGTGTCAGCGTCCCGCGTCTCCGCCACGCACAGCCACCAGCCTTTCGCTCCCCGGTCCGTGCCCTTCCTGTGAGACGCGACAATACGAGGTCAGCCCCCCGACGGACCCGGATTGTGACGCAGAATTCAGTCGGGCGACAGAAAGGCGCCGCGGGCCTGCCGGTACGGGAGGTATCGGCAGGCCCGCGGGCCGGGTTGGTCCGTACTATCGCCCCGTCAGGCCGGAGGTGGGGGACTCCGGCGGGCGTCCGGACCGGGGAGTGGCCTTGAGTGGCCGGCGGGGATCAGAAGCCGAGGCTCCAGGAGTCGATCTTGCCGGTGTCGCCGCCCGCGTTGTCGTTCACGCGGAGCTTCCAGGTGCCGTTGGCGACCTCGGAGGAGGCGTCGACGGTGTAGGTCTGGTTGATGTTGTCCGCGCTGCCGCCGGCCCGGTTGTGCAGGGTGTAGACGGTGCCGTCGGGGGCGACCAGGTCGACCTTCAGGTCACCGATGTAGGTGTGGACGATGTTCACGCCGACCTTGAGGGTGGCCGGGGCGTTGCCGGTCACGCCGGTGACGGTGATCGGGCTCTCCACGGTGGTGTTGTCACCGATGGCGAAGTCCGCGGTGTTCTCGAAGACCGGCGTGATCGGGGTCGAGGTCACGGCGTTGACGGTCGCGGCCGCGTCGGCGAGGCCGGCGCCGCAGCCGCCGGTGCAGGTGCCGGCCAGCGGGCGGGCGTTGGCCTTGATGGCGGACTCGACCTGGGCCGGGGTGAGGGAGGGCTTGGCGGCCACGAGGAGCGCGGCGAGGCCCGCGACGTGCGGGGCGGCCATGCTGGTGCCCTGGTACGGCTTGTAGATCTCCGCGCCGGGGGTGGTGGCGCCGTCGTTCAGCGTGGAGAGGATGCCGTTCTCGGGCGTGGTGACGGTGCCGGGCGTGTCGGTGGCGCGGCGGGTCTCGCCGCCGGGGGCGGAGACGTCCACCTTGGTGCCGTAGTTGGAGTAGAAGGAGCGGTCGCCGGTGCGGTTGGTGGCGGCGACGGTGATGACGTTGTTGCAGCTGGCCGGGGTGAAGGAGCTCGCGTCGGCGTTGCTGTTGCCGGCGGCCACGACGACGGTGGTGCCGCGGGCGACGGCGGCGTTGATGGCGTTCTGGTAGCTGGAGCTGCAGGTGCCGGAGCCGCCGAGGCTCATGTTGATGACCTTGGCGGGGGTGGGGTTCGCCGGGATGCCCGCGACGGTGCCGCCGGAGGCCCAGGTGATGGCGTCGACGATGTCCGAGGTGGCGCCGCCGCACTTGCCGAGGACGCGGACGGGCTGGATCTTCGCGTTGTACGCGATGCCCGCGACGCCCTTGCCGTTGTTGGTGGCGGCGGCGATGGTGCCGGCCACGTGGGTGCCGTGCCAGGAGGAGCCGCTGGCCTTGGAGCCGGTGCCGCACTCCTCGGCGGCGCTCCAGTCGCCCTGGTCGGCCGGGTTGCTGTCGCGGCCGTTGCCGTCGCGGGCGGCGGTGGAGTCGGAGATGAAGTCGTAGCCGGCGACGATGTTGGGGGCGACGTCGGAGTGGGTCACGTAGCCGGTGTCGATCACGGCGACGGTGACGCCGGAGCCGGTGGTCTTGTCCCAGGCGGCGGGCACGTTCATGCCGGCGGTGGCCTCGAAGAGGTCCCACTGCTTGGCGTACTCGGTGTCGTTCGGCGTGGCCATCGCGTAGGCGCGGGAGTCCGGCTCGACGTAGGCGACGTCCGGGTCGGCGCGGAACTGCTCCATCACCTTGGCGGCGTCGGCCGGGGCGGTCGCACCGCCCAGGTTGACGAGCGCGGCGCCGGTGCCCAGGCGGCGGTCGAACGTCGCCTTCTTGCCGGCCTTCTTGCCCTTGGCGGTGGCGTCGTCGGCGGCCGCGGTGTTGGAGCTCGCCTCCGAAGCGGAGGACTTGTAGCCGACGATCAGGTTCTGGACCGGGGCGGAGGCGGGGGCGGCGGGGGCCGCCGCGGCCGGGAGGGTCTGGGCGCCCGGGTCGCTCGCGGGGGTCACGGCCACCGCTGCGGTGGCGGAGCCTGCGAGGAGGGTGACGGACATGGCCACGACGGATATGAGCCGTCGTCGGGGTGCGTGCACGATGTTCCCCTTACGGGCCGTTTCCGGGCAGGCCGGAGCGGCCGTGTGTGCGGTGTGGGAGGTGGAACCGGCGGCCGCGGGACCGGGAGGGCTGGTCGGACCGCCCCGGTCGCCGCGCGCCACGTCGCCCGGCCGCAACGGCGGGGCTGGGCGACGGCGTGTACCGACGATCCGCGCGGCCGCGGACGGCTTCACACCATGTGGGGTTGGCGCGGGGGCCGTTCGGGGTGCGGGAGATCGCCGGTGGGCAGACAGTAGGCAACGGGGGGATGAACCCGATACGGGGAAAACCCTTGTCCGGACCCTCCCCGACCCTGTGGACCTCCTGTGGCGCCCCTGTGAAACCCCTGTGGAACCCGCACGGAACCCGCGTGTAACACCCGGCCGCCGGGGCGGCGTGCGGGCTACTCCGGGTCGCCGTGCGGGTGGAGGGCGCGGAAGTACGTCCAGCTGGTCTCGTTGGGCTCGGTCCACTTCTCCGGGGCGTGGGCGAACTCCGGGTGCCGGCCCGCGATGTACGCGCGGGTGCGCTCGGGAACCTCGGCGTAGGAGCCGAGCTTGGCTCCCCGGCAGTGGAAGGTGAGGCCGCCGGGGCGTTGTCCCTGCTCCATCCAGGGGAGCCAGGGGGACATCCGCATCCAGGACATGGTCGCGGGGACGCTCGGCGCCCCGCCGGCGAGGGCGGTGGCGGGGGTGAAGAACTGGAAGAGCTCCAGGGCCCGGTAGGTGTCGTCGGCGGAGCTGCGCGGGTAGTCCGCGACGGGCAGCGGGGAGGGGTAGGCGAGGGGGATCTCCAGGCTGAAGCAGACCTGTCCGCCGAGTTCGGTCCGGGGGACGGGGAAGGGCCGCAGGCGCAGGTTGGCCGGGTCGTTCCAGACGTGGACCACGGTCTTTTCCTGCCAGGTCTCCAGGATGTCCCGAGTGACCGGGTCGAGGTAGAAGGCGGCCTCGCGCGAGAGCATGCGGTAACCGCCCTCCTCCTCGTCGGCGAGGAGCCGTGCCACGTTGACCCCTTCGAAGCCGAAGAGGCGCCGGTAGGGCTCTCCGGGGGCCCAGGAGTGGACGTCACCGGTCCACCAGTAGGCGACTTCCTCTCCGTCGAGGGAGGCACGGGTGCGGGCGAAGTCGCGCAGCAGGTCGTCCGGTGTCATACGGAGAACTCTGCGGGGCCGGGATCCGGCCGGACAAGCACCTCGCGCGCCAACTCCCGTGCGGCGGCCGCCGGCCACCCGCGACACGTACGAACGGGCGGGCTCCCCCTCGTACGGTCGCCCGGTTGACGGTTGTACGAAGTACCGGCGACCGTGACCGCCATGGGGAACCCCTTGGTGAAGGAACACCGGCTGCCGGTGCTGCTCGCCTGCCTGGTCCTGGGCCTCGGGCTGGCGGCGGCCGTGCTGGGCGCGTCACGGGCGGCGGGGCCCGGGGAGGCCTCCGCGGCGGGCCCGTACGTGGACCTGCGCCGCGTGCCGCCGGCTCCGGCCGGGCCCGCGCCCGGGCCGGGGGCCTCCACCGGCACGGTGACGGTGGAGTGCGGGCGCAACGAGGAGGGCCACTGGAACGAGGACAACCTGGTGGTCTCGCCGGGCCTGCGGGCGGGCGCCCACCACACCCACGCGTACGTGGGGAACCTGTCCGCGGACGCCCTGTCGACGGACGCCTCGCTGGCCGCGGCCGCCACGAGCTGTACCGGCGGCGACCGTTCCACGTACTACTGGCCGGTCCTGCGCCGGACGGACCGGCCCGGCGGCGGTCCGCACGAGGGCGCGGCCGGGCACGGCAACGCGGGCGAGATCCTGCGGGAGGCCTCGGTGCGGGTGGAGTTCCGGGGCAGTGCGGTGAGCAAGGTGGTGGCGATGCCCCGGTTCCTGCGGGCGGTCACCGGCGACGCCGTCGCGTACACGGCGGGCGGGGGCGCCGGGGTGCGTGCCCGCTGGGGCTGCTCGGGCGCACCGGACCGGTCCACCACCGGCTACCCGCGCTGCCCGGCGGGCGAGCTGGTCACCCGCACGCTGGTCTTCCCCAGCTGCTGGAACGGGCTGGACACGGCCGCCCCGGACCACCGTTCCCACCTGTTGTTCCCCGCCGCCTCCGGCGTCTGCCCGCAGGGCACCTTCCCGGTGCCGGAGCTGCGCGTCTCGCTGGCGTACGCGGTGGCGCCGGGGGTCCCGCTGGCCCTGGACTCCTTCCCGGAGCAGCGGCACAGCCCGCTCACCGACCACGCGATGTTCGTGAACGTGATGACCGACGAGCGGATGGGCGAGCTCGTCGCCTGCCTCAACGAGGGCCGCGACTGCCGAACTTGAGTGACGCAGGTCACATGAACCGCCGCCGGATCGGGGGCGTGTTCCGACCGCACGACACAGCACGAGGCGGACGGAGAGCGTGAATGGCCGGACCACTGTGGCCCCGCGCGCGGCGGGGCTCGACCGACGAGGCACTCATCAGGGCGGTCTACGAGGAACACGGCAACGCCCTGCTCGCGTACGCCACCCGGCTCACCGGCGACCGGGCCGCCGCCGAGGACGTCGTCCAGGAGACCCTGATCCGGGCCTGGCGGCACTCCGAGGTCCTCGTCAACGGCAAGGGCTCCGTACGCGGCTGGCTGCTCACCGTGGCCCGGAACATCGTCACCGACCGGTACCGGGCCAGGGCCGCCCGTCCGCCGGAGGTCTCGGGCTCCGCGGCCGCTCCCCCGGTGGAGGGCGACCACGCGGACTCGGTGGTGGACGCCATGACGGTCCTGGGGGCCCTGGACCGGCTCTCGCCGGAACACCGGGACGTGCTGACGGAGTTGTACTACCGCCAGCACAGCGTCGCCGAGGCCGCCGACCGCCTGGGCATCCCGGCGGGCACGGTCAAGTCGCGCTCGCACTACGCGCTCAAGGCCCTGCGCGCGGTGTTCACGGACGGCGGCGCCGACGGGTTCGGCGGGAACAGACGATCAGGCCGGCCGCCCCAGCAGCCCGGCGGACTGCGGGAGGTGGTGGCGTGAACGCGCACCGGCACGAGGAGGAGCTGCTCGGACCGTACGTGCTCGGGGTCCTGGACGCGGAGGACGTACGGCGCGTCGAGGAGCACGTCGGCGACTGTGTGGGATGCCGGGAGGAGGTGGCCGCGTTGCTCGAGATGGAGAGCGCGCTGGGCGAGGTGCCCGAGGAGGCGTTCCTCGACGGGCCCCCGCAGGGCGGCGACCTGCTGCTCCAGCGGACCCTGCGGCAGGTGCGCGGCGAGCGGGCCGCGCGGACCCGGTGGCGGGCCGCGGTGGCGGGGCTGGCCGCGGCCGCCTCGCTGGCGGCCGTGTTCTGGGCCGGGGTAGTGGACGTCGAGGGTCCAGTTGTCGGGGGAGATCAGGGCGGGGTCCGCGAC
>NZ_JBEZWL010000211.1:0-9278 GCF_040648015.1 Streptomyces sp. NPDC029216
CCTCCAGGATGTCCTCGATCGTGACGATGCCCGCGGTGCCGCCGTACTCGTCGATGACGACGGCCACGTGGTTGCGCACCGACTGCATCTCGCGCTCCTGGACGTGGGCGGCGACCTCGTCCATGAGCTGCTGCAGGAGCGGGCTCATCTGCGCGTCGGCGGTGTCCATCTTCTCCAGCCGCTTGAGCATCTTCTCGACGCGGCCGTGGTCCTCGATCTCCTTGTCCGCCATCGGCCCGCCGCCCTCGACGTGCTCGCGTACCGCGGGGTAGAGGTACTGCTCCTCGGCGACCGAGTGCCGCACCAGCTCGATGGTGATCTCGTCGATGAGATCGCGGAGCTCCTTCCCGGTGCTGGTCATGGCCTGGAGCCGGGCGAACATCCCCTCCACCTCCCGGTGGTCGGCCATCAGCTCGTCGATCACATTTCCGCCGTGTCCCATGTCGCCTCCACGTGTGCTCGGGTCGGGCCGCTCCGGCCCGATCCGATCGCTTCCCCGCCGGACCCGGAGGCGCCCGGCCGCACGGGACCTCTCACCCGCGTGGCGGAGGCGCGGTTCCCTTGGGCCGGGCAGCAGGCCGGTGGCTCACCCCCTGCCACTTCTGGTTTCCAGCAGCCGTCCGAGCGGCCAGGTCGTGATCAGCCGGTCCGCTCCCAGGCCGATCCGTGCCGCGCGTGCGTAACCCGTGCTCTGCCAGTGCAGCTGTTCGGGGGCGTGCGCGTCGGTGTCCACGGCGAACCGGCAGCCCGCGGCGGCGGCCCGCACGAGCAGGTCGTCCGGCGGGTCGCGCCGCTCGGGCCGGCAGTTGATCTCCACGGCGGTACCGGCCTCCGCGCAGGCGGCGAACACGGCCTCGGCGTCGAAGCGGGACTGGGGGCGTCCCCGGCCGGTGACGATCCGTCCCGTGCAGTGCCCCAGGACGTCGACATGCGGGTTGCGCACCGCGGCCACCAGGCGGGCGGTCATCGGCTCGGGTTCCGAGCGGAGCTTGGAGTGCACGGATGCCACGACGATGTCGAGCCGGCCGAGCAGGTCTTCCTCCTGGTCGAGGGAGCCGTCGTCGAGGATGTCGCACTCGATGCCGGTCAGCAGCCGAAAACCCGGGCCCAGCCTGGAATTCACGGCGGCCACGGCCTCCAGCTGGCTCCTGAGCCGGGCCGGGCTCAGCCCGTGGGCGATCGTCAGCCGCGGCGAGTGATCGGTCAGGACGGCCCACTGGCGGCCCAGGGCGCGGGCCGCGTCGGCCATGTCCTCAAGCGGGCTGCCGCCGTCCGACCAGTCGGAGTGCAGGTGGCAGTCCCCGGTGCTCGCGGCCGCCAGGTCCCAGCCGGCTTGCGCGCCCGGCTCGGCTTCGGCCTGCAGACGGGCCAGGTAGCGCGGTACCGCCCCGGTCGATGCCTGGGCGATCACCTCGGCGGTGACCGGGCCCACCCCCCGCAGCCGGACGGCCTGGGCGGCGTCCACCGGGCCCGGTGGCAGGTCGCGGACGGCGTCGGCCGCCGTGTGGAAGGCCCGCACCCGGTACGGGGACGCCCCGCGCCATTCGAGGAGGAAGGCGATCCGACGCAGGGCCTCGTCCGGGGTCACGGCAGCGGGGTTCCGCCGGTGGCGCCGACGGTCTCGCCGGTGAGGCGGGAGGCCCGGTCGCCGCGCAGCGGCGTGGGTGCGGGAGTGGTGTCCATGTGGTCCGGCTACCCGGATCGTCACCGCGTATCCCGCCCTCCGCGGCGAGGCCCGGCCGTCCGGCGGCGTCCCCCATCGGCGGAGTTCACGACCGGCGCGGTTGACGTCTGCCGGCGTGGGCAGGGGCCCGGTGTGGCGGAAGGCGGCGGTATGGGTCGCACGGCACTCATCGTGATCGACATGCTCAACACCTACGAGCACGAGGACGCCGAGGTGCTGGTGCGGTCCGTCCGCGACATCCTTCCGGGAGTCGGGGCGCTGCTCAAGCGGGCGCGGGACGCCGATGTGCCGGTCGTCTACGTGAACGACAACTTCGGCCGGTGGCGTTCCCATCACGGAGAGATACTCGAAGCCGCCCTGGCCGGCCGTTACTCCGACCTGGTGCAGCCGATCGCGCCGGACGAGGAATCCCTGTTCGTCGTCAAGGCACGGCACTCGGTCTTCTTCGAGACGCCCCTCGCCTACCTGCTGGGCCAGCTCGGTGTGCAGCGGGTGGTGCTGTGCGGGCAGGTGACCGAGCAGTGCGTGCTGTACTCGGCCCTGGACGCCCACATCCGGCACCTCGACGTCGTCGTGGCCCTCGACGCGGTCGCCCACATCGACGCCGCCCTCGCCGAGGCAGCCCTGCGCATGATGGAACGCAACATGTCGGCCGAGCTCCGCCCGAGCGGAGAGATCACCTTCGAGGACGTTCCGTCAGGCTGACGGCGGCGCGGACGGCGGCGCGGACGGCACCGGCCGGTCCGGGTCCCGGCCGCCGTCTCGTCCGACCAGGGTGAGGGCGGCTGCGGCGGTCTTGAACTGCGGCTGCTTGGAGACGGGATCCCAGACGGTCGCGATCAGCTCGTTCGCGGCACGCCCCGGCACCCCCGGGGCCGGGGCGCTGCCGGCAGGGGTGTCCCAGTACCCGTAGTGGAAGGGGACGAACAGGACGCCCGGGCGGACGGAGCCGATGCGCAGCCGCCCGCGCAGCGCACCGCGCCGGGTGGTGACCTCGACCAGGTCGTCTTCCGCCAGTCCGAGGCGGGCCGCGTCGGCGGCCGCGATCTCCACCCACACGTCCGGTGCCGCGTCCGCGAGCTGGGGCACCCGGCCCGTCTTGGTGCGGGTGTGGAAGTGGTAGAGCGTGCGTCCGGTGGTCAGGTGGAAGGGGTGGCTTTCGTCCGGCCACTCCTTCGGCGGAATGTAGGGGGCGGGCCTGATGAGCGCCTTCCCGTCCGGGTTCATCGACCGGTACCACTCCTCGCCCAGCGGCTCGCCGGTCACCAGGTCCTTGCCGTACGTCTCGCACCGGTCCGGATGCGCCCAGTCCACGCCGTCGCCGTAGAGGCGGTCCGTGCCGTCGGGGGCGTGCTCGGTGCACGGCCACTGGATGCCGCTGGGGCCGCGGAGCTTCTCGTAGCTCAGTCCGGTGTAGTCGCAGGGCCGTCCGGCACTGCACCGCTTCCACGCCTCGAAGGCCTCCTCCGGGCCGCTCCAGTGGACCAGGCGTCCGCCGTCCTTGTCCTCGAAGCCCATGCGGGCCGCGTAGTCGAGGAAGACGTCCAGGTCCGGGCGGGCCTCGCCGGGCGGATCCACGGCCTTCTCGGACAGGTGGACGGTGCGGTCGGCATTGGTGAAGGTGCCCGTCTTCTCACCCCAGGTCGCCGCGGGCAGCACCACGTCGGCGAACCGCGCGGTCTCGGTGAGGAACAGGTCCTGGACGACGGTGAACAGGCCTTCCCGGGCGAGGACGGAGCGGATCCGCGCCAGTTCGGGGAGGGACACGGCCGGGTTGGTGGCGCTGATCCACAGCATCCGCACCGAGCCCTCCTCCGCCAGCTGGAAGATCTTCATGGCGTGGGTGGGCGGGGCGTCATGGGGGATGGCCGACGGTTCCACGTTCCAGACGTGCGCGAGGTCGGCGACATGGGCCTCGTTCTGCCAGTTCCGGAACCCCGGCAGGTCCCCGTCGGCGCCGCATTCGCGGGTGTTCTCGGCGGTGGGCTGGCCGTTCATCTGGAGCACACCCGCCCCGGGCCGGCCGAGCATGCCGCGGATCAGGTGCAGGTTGTTGACCTGGACGGCCGCGGCGGTCGCCTGGTTGGCCTGGTAGAACCCCTGCAGCACGGTGGACAGCAGCCGGCCGGCGGTGCCGAGCAGTTCGGCGGCCTCCTCGATCGAGGCCGCCGGCACGTCGCAGATGCCCGAGGCCCACCGCGCCGTGCACGGTTCGACCTGCCGGCGCAGAGCCTCGAAGCCGACCGTGTGCCGGGCGATGAACCCGGGGTCGGTCCACCCGTGCCGGACGACCTCGCCGAGGAGGGCGTTGAGCAGCGCCACGTTGGTGCCGGGACGGGGCGCCAGGTGCACGTTCGCCCGGCGCGCCACCGGGGTGAGCCGCGGGTCCACGCACAGCAGCCGGGGCGGGTCGGGACCGTCCAGCCGGTCCAGGATGCGCATCCACTGGACGACCTGCGTCTCGGCGATGTTGTGGCCGAACAGGGCGATCGCGTCCGCGTGGTCGATGTCCTCGTACGAGCCGGGCTGGCCGTCGCTGCCGAAGGACTGCTTGAGGGCCTCTGCCGCCGTCGCCGTGCACAGCCGGGTGTTGCCGTCCAGGTGAGGGGTGCCGATCCCGGCACGGGCGAGGACCGCGAGCGTGTAGTACTCCTCCAGGAAGAGCTGCCCCGAGGTGTAGAACGCGACCGCCTCCGGCCCCTGGGAGCCGATCAGCTCCCGCGACCTGGTGACGATGCGGTCCATCGCCGTCGGCCAGTCGCTTTCCACGAGGCGTCCGCCCTCGCGGACGAGGGGCCGGGTCAGCCGGTCCGCGGAGGAGTTGGCCTGCCACGCGTACAGGTCCTTCGGCTCCAGCCGGCCCCGGTTGACGCGGTCACCGGCCCGGCCGCGGACCCCCACGATCCGTCCGTCGCGGACGGCGATGTCCATCGCGTCACCGTCGGAATGCAGGAGCGAAGCCGTCCGCACCCAGGCGTGGACGTCCTGCTCGCGCACCCCCTCGGCCAGGCAGGAGTCCGTGCGTACGGGCCACTGTCCGCCCTGGCCGTACGGGGTGCGGCGCCCCCACGGGTCGGCGATCCGGTCGCCGGACACCTGTACTGGATTCCGCCTCACAGCCGCTCCTCTCCGGTCACGGCGCCGTAGGCGCCGACCCTCGACAGCGGCGCCTACCCGGCGCGATCCGCCTGACACGGCCCCCGCCGCGGGCGTGACACGCGCCCCGCCTGACACGGCCCCCCCCCGCCACGGACGTGACGCGCTGCCGAGCAGGGCAGGCGCCCCCGGCGCACCGGTACCGCGCCGGCCGTCCGGCGGCGCGTGTACGGAGGGCGGCCGGGTAGGCGATCGGCATGCATCCCTTCACCGACAGCACCCCGGCCCTCCTGGCCCGCGGCTACGCCTGGGCCCCCGGACTGCGCCGACGGCACGGCGACCGCCAGGCCGTCCCGACCCGGCTGATGGGCCGGCCCGCCCTCCTGCTGCACGGCCCGGCCGCCGTGGACTTCTTCTACGACGAACGCCATGTGCTGCGGCACGGCGCCCTGCCCGGACCGGTCCTGGACACCCTCTTCGGCAGGGGAGCCGTCCACACGCTGGACGGTGCAACGCACCGGGTCCGCAAGGAACTCTTCACGACGCAGCTCATGACACCCGACGGCGTGGAAGCCCTCGGCAGGCTGGCCCGGGAACACTGGCTGCACACGGTTGACGGCCTGCGGGGACGCCGGGCCGTCCTCTTCGACGAGATGGCCGTGGCACTCGCCGCAGCCGCATGCCAATGGAGCGGTGTCCCCTCCGCTCCCGAGGACACCGTCCGCCGCCTGGCCGAGGACTGCGTCGCCATGGTCGACGGGTTCGCCACCCCCGGCCCCCGCCACTGGAAGGCCCGCCGCGCCCGGAGCCGTCAGGAAGCCGCCTTCGCCAGGACCATCGAGGACGTACGCCGTGGCACGGAGGCCCCCGAGCACGGCAAGGGGCCCACCGTGGTGGAGGCCGTGGCCGCACACCGCGACGCGGACGGCAGCCCGCTCGACCTCCGTACGGCCGCCGTGGAACTGCTCAACGTCCTGCGCCCCACCGTGGCGATCACCTGGTTCACCACCTTCGCCGCCCACGCACTGCACCGCTTCCCCGCCGTCCGGGAGCAACTGCGCGCGGACGACGGCCCGTACGCCAGGGCCTTCGCCCACGAGGTACGCCGCTGCTACCCCTTCGTGCCCTTCGTCGGCGGTCTCGCCGCCAGCGACCTGCGATTCGACGACCTCGACGTCGCCGAGGGCACGCTCGTGCTCCTCGACGTACCCGGCCACCACCGCGACCCGGACCTCTGGCCCGAGCCGCACCGCTTCGACCCGCGCCGGTTCCTCGGCAGGGAGCCCGGCCCCGGCGAGCTCATCGCCCAGGGCGGCGGGAACGCCCGCACCGGCCATCGCTGTCCCGGCGAGGACATCACCGTCCATCTCCTGGCAACCCTGGCCGCGCCCCTGGCGGACCTCGCGCCCGACATGCCGGAGCAGGACCTGCGCATCCCCGTCGGCCGGGTCCCCACCCGGCCCCGCAGCGGCGTGATCGTGCAGGTCCCCGATCGTCGCGCGGCCTCCGGGTGAGTGACAGATCCCGTGGCCGGCGGCGTGTGCGGGGCTGGGGCGAGGAGCGCCGTGGGACGGTGCAGGGGCCTCTGCCAGACCCGCCCGTCAGGAGTCGTCCGGTGCTCGAACGCAAACAGCTCAAGGGCCGCACGCAGGTGACCTTCGTTCTTCCGGCCGACAGCCCGGACGGTCCGGTCAGCGTCGTGGGGGACTTCAACCACTGGAACCCCCACGCGCACCCGCTGCGGCTCCGCGGCGACGGCATGCGCGCGGCCACGGTCGTCCTGCCCGCTCACAGCGGCCACTCCTTCCGCTACCTGGCGGCCGGAGACCACTGGTTCGACGACGACCAGGCCGACGGCCATGACGGCTCCAACAGCCGCGTCAACACCTGACGAGGGGCGCCCGTATGGATGCGATCGTGCTGCTGCGCGAGGACCACAAGACGGTCGAGAAACTGTTCAAGCGGTTCGAGAAGACCTCCGACGACGACACGGCCGAACGCCGCCGGATCGCCGACGAGGTGATCGAGGAGCTCACCGTCCACGCCTGGATCGAGGAGGAGTTCTTCTACCCGGCCGCCCGCGAGGCCGCGCCGGACACCAAGGACCACGTCCTGGAGAGCATCGAGGAGCACCACGCGGTGGTGTGGATGCTGTCGGAGATCAAGGGCATGGACCCGGGCGACGAGCGGTTCAAGGCGAAGATGAGCGTCCTGATGGAACAGGTCCGCCACCACGTCGAGGAGGAGGAGCAGGACTGGTTCCCCGAGGTCCGCAAGGCGATGGGCCGCAACAGGCTCACGGAGCTCGGCGCTGAGATGGAGGCCGGGAAGAAGCAGGCACCGCGCGATCCGCTGGCCGTTCCCAGCGCCGACTCGGAGTGACCCGGTCACGGCCCCGGCCGGCCGGGCGCCACGGGTGCGCGCTGTTCCTGGCGGCCGCGGTGACGCTGGGAGCGGCCGGGTGCGGGGGCCCGGCGGCCCGCCAGGACGCGGCCGCCGCGGCGGGATCCGCCTTCGAGGCCGCCGTCGCGTCCGGTGACCACGTCCGGGCCTGCGAGCTGCTGGCTCCGCAGGCCCGTCAGCAGCTGGAGCAGGGCGAACAGAAGGCCTGCCCGGAAGCATTGGCCTCGCAGGAGCTGCCCGGGACACGCGGCGTCCAGGAGGTCGAGGCGTACGGGAGGCAGGCGCTGGTACGGCTGTCGGGCGACACCCTGTTCCTGTCGCTGTTCCCCGCCGGCTGGAAGGTGGTGGCCGCCGGCTGCACACCGCGGTCCGACCAGCCCTACAACTGCCTGATCAAGGGGGCGTGAGGCATGAGGATCCTCTTCGTCACCTGCCTGGCGGTCATCGTCGGCGGGCTCGGCTACTTCATCACCATCGGGGTGCTCCAGCGATGACCGACAGCCGTGAGCCGCGCCGGGGGTTCTGGCGGGACAACAGCCTGACCCTCGCCTTCGGCATCGCCTTCCTGGTGGTCCTCGCCTTCCAGGCCGTCACGGGGCTCGCCGAGTTCAACGAACAGATGACGGTGGACGGCCTTCAGCCGCTGGGCCTCGGCGACTACCTGACGTCCTCGGACTTCGCCGTCGACGTCACCGAGAACTGGCAGTCGGAGTTCCTGCAGTTCTTCCTCTACATCTTCGGGACCGTCTACCTCGTCCAGCGTGGTTCACCGGAGTCCAAGAAGGTCCACAAGACCGGCACCGAAAGCGAGGAGGAGCAGCGCATGGGTGACCACGCACGCCCTGACTCCCCCCGCTGGGCGGGGACGAAGGACTGGCGCCAGACCCTCTACGCCCGCTCCCTGGGCACCGTCATGGGCACCCTGTTCGTCCTGTCCTGGCTGGCCCAGTCGATCACGGGTACCGCCGCCTACAACGACCAGCAGCTCCGCCAGCGCGAGGACCCCGTCAGCTGGGCCGGCTACGTCGCCACCCCCGACTTCTGGAACCGGACCCTGCAGAACTGGCAGTCCGAACTCCTCGCGGTCGCCGCGATGGTGGTCCTGTCCATCTACCTCCGCCAGCGCGGCTCCCCCGAATCCAAGCCGGTCGGTGCCGCCCACACCACCACCGGGGTCGAAGGCTGACCGCCGGGCGGGCTGGTCGCGGGGAGGGCGGCCCTGGCTCAGCCCCGCGGCGGGTACGCGCCATTCGGCGCATCCGGGGCGCCGCCCGGCCGCCGCGGCGGGCCCACCCCGGCCGCTCCCGTCGGACACCCACCGTGGACTGCCGCTCTACGGTGAGTGATCATTCCTCACGGGTTCCACAGAGAGCCTTCACAGGGCGCACACTTCCGGCCGTTCCGCGCCCGCGCACGCCCCCGGGGGGCAGACGGCGCGCGCGGCGTCGCCCTAGCCTCCCGGGCCATGCGATCACCTCTGAAGAGCCGTCTCGGCCTCGCCGCAGTCCTCGCCTTCGTCCTGGCCCTGTTCGGTCTCGCCCCCGCCGCCCAGGCCGACCCGGCGCCGGCCGCCCTGACGTTCACCGCGAACGCCGCGACCGTCACCCCCGGCGGCACGGTGAACCTCTCCATGACGCTCACCAACAACAAGACCTACGACGTCTGGTTCGTGTACCAGACCATCTCCCCGACCTGGCTCACCACCCAGCGCGCCGACCTCAAGTACAGCTTCACCGGCTGCAGCCTGGCCACCCCGACCGGCGCCGCCTCCTGCTCGGGCGTCGGCCCCTCCGACCTCGGTGCCAACTACGGCGCGACCATACCCCCCGGTCAGAGCCGCACGGTGACGCTGACCCTCCAGGTGGCGGCCGACTCCGGCTGTAACGGCAACATCGGCTTCTACTCGTACTACTACGCCGAGTTCAGCGACAGCACGAACACCAGCGGCGGTCCGGTCTACACGCCCGAGACGCGGGTCCTCTGCGCCTGAGCGGACGTCCGCACCCGGTCGGGGGTGGCCAGAAATCGCCCCCGACCTCCGCCCGTACTGGTCTGGACCACTAGGGGAGAACGTCGCCCGGCCGCTCCGGCCGGG
>NZ_JBEZWL010000212.1:0-9206 GCF_040648015.1 Streptomyces sp. NPDC029216
CACCCCCCACCCAGCCGTGCCCGCGTCGTCCGCGCGCAGGGCCGGCCGCGCGCCCGCGGCGGCCCGGGCGGCGGAACCCCCGTCCACGGCGGCGAAGGCGCTGAGCGCCGCGAGCAGGCGCCGGTCGGCCGGACCGTGCCCGGCCGGCACGGGCAGGGCGGCGGCCCGGGCGCGGGCGGCGGGCAGCGCCGTCCGGTCGTTGACGGCGGTGGCCAGCAGGGCGGATTCGACGGTGGTGCGCAGGTCCCGGTCGGCGGGGCCGGTCGCGGGGCCGGTGAGGCCGTCCAGCACCCGCTCCAGTAACCGCAGGCCCTCGGGGGCCCGGCGGGTGCCGAGCGCCATCATCGCGTACTGCACGGCGACGGGGGCCTGTCCGCGCGGGTCGGGGGTCAGGGCCAGGGCCTGGCGCAGGTGCCAGAGGGCGTGGGCCGGGGTGACGACGGTACGGCTGGCGGCGCGGGCCAGTTCCACGTGCAGGCCGCCGCGTTCGGCGTCCGTGAGGCCGCGGCCCGCCGCGCCGCGCAGCCAGCGGCCGGCGGCCCGGACGGTCGCCCGGGTGGGGGCCTCGGCGGCGGCGTCGCGCAGGACGGCGAACATCCACGGTTCGTCGATCCGGTCCAGGGGGGCGAGTTGCTCGGCGACCTCCGGGGCGGGCCGTCCGGCGTCGCTGAGGACCCTGGCGGCCCGGACCCGCAGGTCCCGCAGTTCGGGGGCGGGCAGCGTGGCGAGGAGGGCGCCGCGGACGCCCCGGCGCATGTGCGGCGGGGAGTCCGGCGCCACGGCCCCGATCCGGCGCAGGGCGGTCAGCGCGGATTCCACGGCCCGGAGGTCGAGCCCGCAGAGCGCGGCGAGCAGGTCGGGGGCGGCGGCCCGGCCGAGTACCGCGAGGGCGGTGGCCACCTGGCGGGTGCGGCGCGGGCCGGCGGCCAGCAGCTCGGGGACCCGTGAGTCCAGCACGCTCTGGTGGACGGTGCCCAATTGGTGCACGGCGTCCGCGTCGGGCGGGATGCCGAGGGTGTGCAGGGCGGTGAGCAGCCGGTCCACGAGCAGCGGGTTGCCGCCGGTGAGTTCGGCGCAGCGCCGGACGAACCGCTGCTCCGCCGGTCGGCCGGAGATCCGGGTGACCATGTGCGCGATGCCGGGTTCGGTGAGCGGGGCGGGTTCCAGCGGGGTGCAGCGGCCCTGGGCGAGGACCTCGGCGAGTACGGGGGTTCCGGGGCCGGGGGCGTCGGTGCGCTGTGCGAGGACCAGGAGCAGGGGCCGGGCGGCGGCGTGGCGCACGATGAAGTCGGCGCAGCGCAAGGATGTTTCGTCGCACCACTGCGCGTCGTCGATCACGAGGGCCAGGGGTCCGGCGGCGAGCAGCTCCAGGGCGCGGCGGTGGAGCAGGTGCCGGTCGTGGTGGAGGTCGGGGAGTCCGGCGGCGGGGGGCGGGGGGCCGGCCGGCGCCCCGGGCGGGGGTGGCAGCAGGGTGTCCACCGTACGGATGGGGGCCGGGCCCTCAGGCGTACCGGCGGCGTACCGGACGGCCCATCCCCCGGCCGCCAGCCGCTGCCGCGCGAGGGTCAGCAGGCGGGTCCTGCCGATTCCGGCGGGGCCCCTGACGAGGACGGCCCGCGCGGTGCCCGTCCGGGCCTGTGCGGCGTGGCGCAGCAGGGTTTCGAGTTCAGGGGTGGGGGCGTCCGGGGCCAGGACCGGGCCCCGCGCCATTCCAGCGGTGAACACCACTGTATTTCTCTCTTCCTTCGTGGAACCGCCTCCGGTCATCCGGCGGTGCGACGCCGGAATGTCCCTGCGTGACCAAGATCGTAGGGGTGTGCCCTGGGCACTTGCGACCGATCCACTCGATTTGAGCCAGAATGCACCGGACCTTGGCCGAGGCACATGCCACGGCGAGCCGCCCGGCGGCGGAAAACCCCACCGGATTTCAGCCGTTTCGCACAGCCGAATTCCCTTATTTCCGTGGGGTGACGGGCCCGGGGCGGGTGCCGCGGCGGAACAACGCAGCCGATATCCGGCCATCAATTCCCGTTCCCCGGCTGCGTTATCGTGCCGGGGCGTCAGTCGGCCGCCGAACCCACCGGAGAGTTGCGTGCTGTCCCACCTGGAGCTGTCCTGCCCGCCGCCGGGCTGGCCGCCCGCCCCCTGGCCGGGGGCGCGGTCCATGCCGGCCGGGGACTCGCTCGACCTGTGGCTGTTCCACGTCCCGGACTCCGGGCTGCGCTCCGTGGTCCTCGACCGGTCTCCGCTGGACGCGCAGGAGCGGGCCCGGGTCGCCGCCTTCGTGTACCCGCGCGACCGGAGCCGGTACGTGGCCGCGCACCTGGCGCTGCGCCGGGTGCTCTGCGCCTACCAGGGCGTCGCCCCGGCGGAGTTGAGTTTCGTGCGCCGGTCCTGCCCCTGCTGCGGCGGACCCCATGGGCGCCCCGCTCTGGAGGGTGCCGGCGCGCCGCACTTCTCCCTGTCCCATACGGGGACCCTGGTGCTGATCGGTGTGGCCGGGCGGCCGGTCGGCGTGGACGTGGAGGCGCTGCCGCCGCCGCACAAGGCGGCCACCGTGGGCGAGGCCCTGCACCCCGCCGAGCGGCGGGCCGTCCAGGCGGCGCAGCCCGCCCTGCGGCCCGCCGTCTTCGCCCGGCTCTGGGCCCGCAAGGAGGCCTACCTCAAGGGGCTCGGCACGGGGGTGGGCCGCAGCCCGGACCTGGACTACCTCGGCGACCCCGGTGTCGGGGCGCCCGCCCGGCCGCCGGGGTGGACCGTCCGGGACGTGCCGGTGGGGCCCGAGCACGCGGCGGCCGTGGCCCTGGAGCGGGCAGCGGGCGCCGGCCCCGATGTCACGGTCCGCCCGCACTACCTCGGCGTCCTGGACGACGCCGCCGAGGCCCTGACAGGCCGCTGACCGGGCGCGGGGCCGCAGCCCGGCAAGGGTCCCGGCGGACCGCCGCGCACAGTGGGTTCAGTGGAGGCAGAGGCAGAAGGGGTGGCCGGCCGGGTCTGCGTAGACCCGCCAGTTGGCCTCCGGGCGGAGCTGGTCCGTCCGCTCCAGTACGGTCGCGCCGAGGGCGAGCGCCCGCTTCTCCTCGCCGTCGAGGTCGTCGACGTCGAAGTCCAGATGGAGCTGCTGCGGACGCTGCCGGCTGGGCCATTCGGGCGGCTGGTAGCCGTCCACGCGCTGGCAGGCCAGCGGGGTTCCCTCGAACCCGTGTACCTCGATCCAGTCGGGATCGTCCGGGTCCGTGACCGTCCGGCCGCCGAGCAGGGCCGCGTAGAACTCCGCGAGCCGTACCGGATCGGCGCAGTCCAGCGCGACCGCCTGCAGCTTTCGAATCACGTCCGGCACCCTGTCCCTCGGCAAATTGCGTACCGGGGGGTCGTACCCCGCGCCGCGGCCGTCACACGTCGTCATCGGGGCGCGACCGCGGCCGGGTCCTCCTCTTCGAACGGACCGCCGGCGGAGTCAGAGGCGGCCGAAGAAGTGGTTTCCGCGGGCCGAGTAGTCCTCGCTGGTGTAGTACTCCTTCATCGCGGAGCTGATCTCGACGCGGCTCAGCTGGCCGTCGCCGTCGACGTCCAGCCCGTTGAACGCCTCGTCGAAGACCTCGCGGGGCAGGCGGAACATGCCGTGGAGCAGCGAGGTGTACTCGTCGCGGCTCAGCATGCCGTCACCGTCCCGGTCGCCGAGCTCGGTCCAGGCGTTGCTCATGTTCCTGATGCGTTCCCAGATCCGGTTCTGGTCCGTGACGATGCGCGCCCGGAACGCCGCCCGGAACTCCTGCCGGTCGACCGCTCCGTCATCGTTCTTGTCCATCCTCTGGAAGACGGTGTCCCAGAGGTCCGCCAGCGACTCCCGCAGCGTGGCCACGGCGTCCGGGGCACAGCCGAGCGACTCGGCGAGCCTGTCCGAGAGGCCCGTGACGTCCGACTTTTCGAGCCGCCCGTCGCGGTCGGCATCGAAGACATCGAACGACCGGTCCAGCTTGACGTCCAGAACGCTCACGAAGACATCCCCTTCACTCCCTGTAGCACTCTCGCCACCGTGCGAGGCGGCCCAGGAAACCACACGCCGTCGCCTCCCCGCACGGAACGGACCGGGTGAATGGCACTTTCGGGTGACGGCCCGTCACCGCCCGCGTCCGACGCGCCCAAGGACCGTCCGGCGTGGCGGGTCCTGGCTCTGAGGTCCGTGGTGGGCCACCATTACGGACGCCGAGACGGCTCGGTCACCGGCGCCGGGGCGTGCGTGTCGGTCGCAGCGCTTGACGCCGAAGAGCGACCCGCGTCATGGGCGGCCGCAGTCGGCAGACGGAAAGACCGCGACAGGAAGAAGGACGTACGTGTCCGGCAGCGAGAGCGAGAACCCGGTAATCCCCTCCCCGGCCCCCACGCCGACTCGGCCCAGGACGAACCGGGACTGGTGGCCGAATCAGCTGGACCTCCAGGTCCTCCACCAGAATTCGCCCCTGGCCGATCCGATGGGCGAGGACTTCGACTACGCGGAAGAGTTCAGGACCCTCGACGTCGACGCCCTGAAACGGGACGTCATCGACGTGATGACCACGTCCCAGGACTGGTGGCCCGCCGACTACGGCCACTACGGACCGCTCTTCATCCGGATGAGCTGGCACGCCGCCGGCACGTACCGGATCGCGGACGGCCGCGGCGGTGGCGGCGCCGGTGCGCAGCGGTTCGCCCCTCTGAACAGCTGGCCGGACAACGCGAGCCTGGACAAGGCGCGGCGGCTGCTGTGGCCGGTCAAGCGGAAGTACGGCTCGAAGATCTCCTGGGCCGACCTGCTCGTCTTCGCCGGGAACTGCGCCCTGGAGTCGATGGGGTTCAAGACGTTCGGGTTCGGCTTCGGACGGGAGGACGTCTGGGAGCCCGAGGAGATCTTCTGGGGTCCGGAGGACACCTGGCTCGGAGACGAGCGCTACAGCGGCGACAGGGAACTCGCCAGCCCCTTCGGCGCCGTCCAGATGGGACTGATCTACGTCAACCCGGAGGGGCCGAACGGGAACCCGGACCCGATCGCCGCCGCCCGGGACGTCCGCGAGACGTTCGCGCGGATGGCGATGAACGACGAGGAGACGGTGGCGCTCATCGTCGGCGGCCACACGTTCGGCAAGTGCCACGGCGCGGTCGGCTCCGAGTACATCGGTCCGGAACCGGAGGCCTGCCCCCTGGAGCAGCAGGGCCTCGGATGGCGGAACACCTTCGGCACCGGCGCGGGCCCGCACACCCTCACCAGCGGGCTGGAGGGCGCGTGGACCAACGAGCCGACGAGGTGGGACAACGGCTATCTGGACAACCTGCTCGGATACGACTGGGAACTGACGACGAGCCCGGCCGGCGCGAACCAGTGGACGCCGAAGGACGCCGCGGCCCAGCGCACCGTTCCCGACGCCCATGACCCGTCGAAGCGCCACGCCCCCATGATGCTGACGACGGACCTCTCGCTGAAGCTGGACCCCGTCTACGCGCCGATCACGCGCCGCTTCCACGAGAACCCGGACGAGCTCGCGGAAGCGTTCGCCAAGGCGTGGTACAAGCTCCTGCACCGCGACATGGGTCCCGTCACGCGCTACCTCGGCCCCTGGGTCCCCGAGCCCCAGCTGTGGCAGGACCCCGTCCCCCGGGCCGACCACGACCTGGTCTCGGACGGGGACGTCGCCGCGCTCAAGGACACGATCCTCGCGTCGGGCCTGTCCGTCTCCCAGCTGGTCGCCACGGCATGGGCGTCGGCGGCGACCTTCCGCGGCACCGACATGCGCGGCGGGGCCAACGGGGCGCGGATCCGGCTCGCGCCGCAGCGGGACTGGGAGGTGAACGACACCCCGGAAGTGTCCGGGGTGCTGGAGACCCTCGAACGGATCCAGCAGGACTTCAACCGGTCGCAGTCCGGCGGTACGCGGGTCTCGCTCGCCGACCTGATCGTCCTGGGCGGGTGCGCGGCCGTCGAGCGGGCTGCGAAGAACGCCGGTCACGAGGTCACCGTCCCGTTCGCACCGGGGCGTACGGACGCCGCGCAGGAGCAGACCGACCCCGAGTCGTTCGCGGTGCTGGAACCGAGGGCGGACGGGTTCCGCAACTACCTCCGGGCCGGGGAGAAGCTGTCGCCGGAGACCCTGCTGCTGGACCGGGCCAGCCTGCTGACGCTGACGGCTCCGGAGATGACCGTCCTGATCGGCGGTATGCGCGCCCTGAACGCCAACTTCAAGGGGTCCCGGCACGGCGTCCTGACCGACCGGCCCGAGACGCTGACCCCCGACTTCTTCGTCAACCTGCTCGACATGGGCACGGAATGGAAGGCGTCCACCACGGTCGCGGGCGAGTTCGAAGGCCGGGAGCGGAACACGGACCAGGTCAAGTGGACGGCCACCGCCGTCGACCTCGTCTTCGGCGCCCACTCCCAGCTGCGGGCCCTGTCGGAGGTCTACGCGTGCGAGGGCGCGGAGGGGAAGTTCGTGCGTGACTTCGTCGCCGCGTGGGACAAGGTGATGAACCTCGACCGGTTCGACCTCGCCTGAGCCGCCGGTGCGGTGTCCGGCTCCCGGCGTCCCGAGGACGCCGGGGGCCACGGCCGTACCCGTTCACCGCCGCAGGCCGCCCGCACCGGCCATGATGCCGGCCAGCTCGACGGGGCGGCTGAGCGCGGCGCAGTGGCCCGCCGCGATCTCCTCCGGGACCACCCCGAGACGTTCCAGCGCGAGGCGGCGCTGGAAGTCGGGGGGAAGGAAGCGGTCCTCGGTGCACAGCACGTATCGGGTCGGCACGTCCGGCCAGGCGCCGAGCGGCCACGGCTGGGCCGACGCCGTCGGCGAAGGATGGTCTCGTCCCCTCCTCAGCGCCTCCTCGGCCAGCTCGCGGGGCACATCGTGGTAGAAGGCCACGTACGGGTCGTCACTGCCGGTCAGGCCGCCGTCCCGGCGGGCCTGGCGCCGCACGGCCCCGGTGTAGCCGGTGTCCGCCCACCACCGGTCCGCCGGTTCACCCGGCGCGGGGACCATCCCGGCGACCAGGATCAGTGAGGCGACGGGCCGGCGGGCGGCGACCAGGGGCGCGGTGAACGCGCCGAACGACTGGCCCACGACCACGAGATCGCGGCGGTCGCCGACTGCCCGGACCACGGCGTCGGCGTAGTCGTCGAGGGTCGACGAGTCGTCGCCGCCCGGAAGGTCCGGAGCCATCACGTCGTGCCCGCGCACCCGGAGCTCCGCTTCGACCAGGTGCCAGTACCAGCCGACGTCACCGGCGCCGTGGATCAACACGAAGGTACTCACAGCGGGGCGTCCGTCCCTTCGGATGTCACCGACCGGCCCGGGGGCCCGGGGTCTCCGTATGCCGGTCCGCGGCTGCGCGACGCAGCCTGCCGGCCGGCCGAACGGGCCGCCCAGGCCATCGTCACCGACCCGCAGACCGCCGGCCACCTCACCGGCGCACCGGCTCCGTCCGGGTGTCCTCGGGCGCGTCGGCGGTGAGCAGGCGTCCGCGCGGCGGTCACCGGGGCCGGCGGTCTCCGTCCCGGTGGGCGGCCTGCTCCGGCACCACCGGCGGCAGCGGTTCACGGGCCGCGTGCCAGGCGGAGGGGAGGGCGGCGACGCCCGTGCGGGCGGCGATCACCCCGCCCACGATGGCGCAGGTGGTGTCGATGTCGCCGCGCCCGGCGACCGTGAGCCACAGCCCCTCGTGGAGGTCGTCGAGGTGCCCCGCCGCGCACCACAGGGCGTACGGGACGGTGTCGGGCCCGGACATCCGGTAGCCCGAGCCCAGGACCTCCGCGGCGTGGCGGACCGAGGTCCGCTCCGGCATCCGGGCGGCGATGCGCACGCCCGAGCGGACCTCGCTGTCGGGGAGCCCTTCGGCGACGGCCCGGAGGAAGTCCGGGCGGGCCGGGGTGTGCCCGCCACGGCTGCGGGTCGCCAGTGCCGCGGCGAGGGCGACCGCCACCGACCCGGCCAGTGCCTCCGGGTGGTGGTGCGAGACGGCGGCCTGGCGGGCGGCCTGCTCGGCGACGGCGTCGAGGTCGGCGGCGAGCCAGGCGCCGAGCGGAGCGGCGCGCATGGCCGCGCCGTTTCCCCAGGAGCCCTGGCCGCCGAACTGTCCGGCGACCACCTCCCGCCAGGGCTCGCCCGCGCCGATCCGACGGAGCACGTCGTGCATGGAGGCTCCGTAGCCGCGGTGCGTGTCGTCGGCGTAGGCCTCGGCGAGGCGCAGCGCGAGGCGGTCCTGGTCGACGGTGCCGCCGCCCTCGGCGAGTTCCCGCACGAGAACGAGCGCCTGAGCGGTGTCGTCACTCCACCTCCACGGCGCCTCGGCGGGCAACGTCCGCGCCTCCAGGGCCGCCGGGCCCTCCCGGCGCAGGATGCCGAACCAGCGGTCACCGAAGGCGTCGCCGAAGGCGAGCCCGTGCAGGGAGTCCAGTGCGGCGGCAGGTATGTCGATCACTGGGGCAGTATCACAGCGCGCCGTGGCCCCTGCGCTTCATTTTCGGCACGGACATGCCTTGGGTGGGGGTGGACCCGGTTCGGACACCGACGGCGACGGGGCCCTGACGGAGGCGAGACCACGTCACCCTGGGCGACCGCGCCGCCGACCAGCCGGGGTATGCGCGCGGCTCGGCCGAGCACACCCGCATGGCCGACGCCGCCGGAAGCTACGAGGGCGAGGCTGCCGAGTCCTGGCAGCGCGTACAGCGCGACTGGGACTCGGCCGCCAAGAGCGAGAACACCGGCATGTGGGGCTGACCCGGGCCATGGCCGGCGGGCGTGCCGGAAACCGCGCGGCCTGAGGTCGTTCGCGGCTCCCGGCGGGCCCCGGTCACACGCCCGTGGCCACGCAGGCCTTCCCGGCTGACGCCGACACCGACGGCGCCCCCCGCCTACAGCGCGAACCGGCCGCCTCACGGCTGGACGGCGAGGAACGCTTTACCCGCACTGGATGGCATGTTCCGGTCAACGCTGCGAGGCTGCGTAGCGCGTGTCCCCCGAACCGGGGGGCACGGCACGTCTCACCACGGCGCCCGCACCGTTGGGGCGCCCCCCGCGGTCGTCCGCCGGCTCACCCAGCCGGTGCCGGGCGGCCACCGAGCAGGCCGGGATCCCGGCCGCCGAGAAGGAGTTACGTGTGAGAGCCACCCCCCACAAGGCGTTCGCCGCGACCGTGAGCACCCTCGCCGCGCTGGCCGCGGCCGCGCTGCTGCCCGCGGCGCC
>NZ_JBEZWL010000213.1:0-9015 GCF_040648015.1 Streptomyces sp. NPDC029216
AGGTGCAGCATGACGATGGAGTCCTTGCCGCCGGAGAACAGGATCACCGGCTTCTCGAACTCGCCCGCCACCTCGCGGAAGATGTGCACCGCCTCGGATTCGAGGGCGTCGAGGTGCGACAGCGCGTAGGGCGCGTCGGAACCGGACTCGGTGTGCAGGTGCGCGGCGGTGGTCATGCCAGACCCCTCTCGGTGAGCAGTGCGTGCAGGGCGGAGGCCGACTCCTGCACGGTCTGCGTGTGCGACTCGATCCGCAGGTCGGGGGCCTCCGGCGCCTCGTACGGGTCGTCGACGCCGGTCAGACCGGAGATCTCGCCCGCCGCCTGCTTGGCGTACAGGCCCTTCACGTCACGCTCGGAGCACACCTCGACCGGAGTGGCCACGTGCACTTCCAGGTAGTCCGTCGAAGCGGCGGCGTGCCGCTTGCGGACGGCCTCGCGGCTGTCGGCGAACGGGGCGATCACCGGGACGAGCGCCTTGACGCCGTTGCTGGCGAGGAGTTCGGCGACGAAGCCGATCCGCTGCACGTTGGTGTGGCGGTCCTCGCGGCTGAAGCCGAGCCCGGCGGAGAGGAACTCGCGGATCTCGTCGCCGTCGAGGACCTCCACCCGGTGGCCCTCGGCGCGCAGCCGCTCGGCCAGCGCGTGGGCGATGGTGGTCTTGCCCGCGCTGGGCAGACCGGTCAGCCACACGGTGGCTCCCTGGCCGGTCACGCTCATCCGCTTCTCCGTAAGTTCCGTGGTGTCCGTAGGTGTGGTGGTCATCAGCCGTGCAGTCCGCACTCGGTCTTGCCGCGTCCGGCCCAGCGGCCGGCCCGGGCGTCCTCGCCCTCGGCGACCCGGCGGGTGCAGGGGGCGCAGCCGACGGAGGCGTAACCGTCCATCAGCAGCGGGTTCGTCAGCACGCCGTGCTCTGCGACGTAGGCCTCGACGTCGTCCTGGGTCCAGCGGGCGATCGGGGAGATCTTGACCTTCTGCCGCTTCTCGTCCCAGCCGACCACCGGGGTGCCGGCCCGGGTGGGGGACTCGTCGCGGCGCAGGCCCGTCGCCCACGCGGTGTACCCGGTCAGGCCCTCTTCGAGGGGCTTGACCTTGCGCAGGGCGCAGCACAGGTCGGGGTCGCGGTCGTGGAGCTTCGGCCCGTACTGGGCGTCCTGTTCGGCGACCGTCTGGCGCGGGGTGAGGGTGATGACGTGGACGTCCATCACGGCCTCGACCGCGTCGCGGGTGCCGATGGTCTCCTCGAAGTGGTAGCCCGTGTCCAGGAACACCACGTCGACCCCGGGCATCGCCCGGGAGGCGAGGTGGGCGACCACCGCGTCCTCCATGGAGGAGGTCACGCAGAACTGCTTGCCGAAGGTCTCGGCGGCCCAGGTGAGGATCTCCAGCGCGGAGGCGTCCTCCAGGTCCCGGCCCGCCCGCTCGGCCAGTTCCTTGAGTTCCGTGAGACGCGTGTCTTGAGTGGTGGTCATATCTCGTCCCCTCCAGCGGTGTTGGACTGAACGCCCCGGGCCAGCAGCCCGAGGTACTTCAGCTGGAAGGCTCGGTTGCAGGCCCTGCATTCCCAGGCGCCGTGGCCCGTCTCGTGGGGAAACAGGTCCTCGTCGCCGCAGTACGGGCAGTAGAACGGTGCGGCGCGCTCGCTCATGAGAGGCTCTCGTCGCTCGCGCGGCCGACCCAGGCGGCGAAGCGCTCGCCGTCCTCGCGCTCCTCCTCGAAGCGCTTGACGACGCGTTCGACGTAGTCGGGCAGTCCGGCCGAGGTGACCTTGAGGCCGCGGACCTTGCGGCCGAAGCCGGCCTCCAGGCCCAGGGCGCCGCCCAGGTGGACCTGGTAGCCCTCGACCTGGTTGCCGTCGTCGTCCAGGACCAGCTGCCCCTTGAGACCGATGTCCGCCACCTGGATACGGGCGCAGGCGTTCGGGCAGCCGTTGATGTTGATGGTGATCGGCTCGGCGAAGTCCGGCAGGCGGCGCTCCAGCTCGTCGATCAGCGAGGCGCCGCGCGCCTTCGTCTCGACGATGGCCAGCTTGCAGAACTCGATGCCGGTGCAGGCCATCGTGCCGCGGCGGAACGGGGACGGCTTGACCCGCAGGTCCAGCGCCTCCAGGGCCCCGACGACCGAGTCGACCTTGTCCGCCTCGATGTCGAGGACGATCATCTTCTGCTCGGCGGTGGTGCGCAGGCGGCCGGAGCCGTGCTGCTCGGCGATGTCCGCGATCTTGGTCAGGGTGGCGCCGTCCACGCGGCCGACGCGGGGCGCGAAGCCGACGTAGAACCTGCCGTCCTGCTGCTGGTGGACGCCGACGTGGTCGCGCCACTGGCCGCTGGGCTGCTCGGGCGCGGGGCCGTCCGCGAGCTTGCGCTTCAGGTACTCGTCCTCCAGGACCTGGCGGAACTTGGCCGCGCCCCAGTCGGCGACGAGGAACTTCAGGCGGGCGCGGGTGCGCAGGCGCCGGTAGCCGTAGTCGCGGAAGATCGAGATGACGCCCTCGTAGACGTCCGGGACCTCGTCGAGGGAGACCCAGGTGCCCAGGCGGACGCCCAGCTTGGGGTTGGTGGAGAGGCCGCCGCCCACCCAGACGTCGAAGCCGGGGCCGTGCTCCGGGTGGTTCACGCCGACGAAGGCGACGTCGTTGATCTCGTGCGCCACGTCGAGCAGCGGCGAGCCGGAGATCGCGGACTTGAACTTGCGGGGCAGGTTGGAGAAGTCCTTGTTGCCGACGATGCGGCGGTAGATCTCCTCGATGGCGGGGGTGCCGTCGATGATCTCGTCCTGGGCGATGCCGGCGACGGGCGAGCCGAGGATGACGCGGGGCGTGTCACCGCAGGCCTCGGTGGTGGACAGGCCGACGGCCTCCAGGCGGCGCCAGATCTCCGGGACGTCCTCGATCCGGATCCAGTGGTACTGCACGTTCTGGCGGTCGGTGAGGTCGGCGGTGCCGCGCGCGAACTCCTCGGAGATCTCGCCGATGACGCGGAGCTGCTCGGTGGTCAGCCGGCCGCCGTCGATGCGGACGCGCAGCATGAAGTACTTGTCGTCCAGCTCCTCCGGCTCCAGGATCGCGGTCTTGCCGCCGTCGATCCCGGGCTTGCGCTGGGTGTAGAGGCCCCACCAGCGCATACGGCCGCGCAGGTCGTTGGGGTCGATCGAGTCGAAGCCCGTCTTGGAGTAGATCGTCTCAATGCGCGTCCGCACGTTGAGACCGTCGTCGTCCTTCTTGAACTGCTCGTTGCCGTTGAGGGGCGTGTGGTGTCCGACGGCCCACTGTCCCTCACCGCGATGACGGCCGGTCTTGCGGCGCGCGGCGGCTGCGGGGGCGGCTGCGGGCGTTTCGGGGGTGGCGGCCATGGCGGGTACGTCCTTCTTCAGCGGCTGGAGGCAGGTCAGGGGAGCGGCGGCGCGCCCCTGTCATGCTGGAATCTCCGAGCAGATGTGACCGATTTCCGCCCTTGTGTCGGGGTTTCCGGCGTGCGGGGGCGCTGTTCGGCCTTCAGGGGGCTTGCAGGTGGTCGACGCGTCCGCGGCGGCGGGGACTGCGGCGACGTGCGGCGGTGGCTGGTTCCGTCAGCTCGCCGGACAAATGGCGCTGGACATGCGGCCGAGGTCGACGTGGCGTCGACTCACCAAGGCAATTCCAGCTCCATTCATGGCCGAAGCGTGTCATGGGCCGATTGGAGGAGTCCACTACTGTCCACGATCCGGACGAAGTCGTCCCGGATCATGAGACTGCGTGACGGGGGTCACGCCGCACGGGGCTTCCGCTACCCGGTCCGGCCCGCGCCCCCGGCGGGCCGGACGGCGCGGGTACGGGGCCCCGTGAACGCCCTGCCAGGGCTTATGCGCCGGGCCAGGGGCCCGGAGTGGGGGTGTCGGGCTTCTCTTCCGTTTCGGTCCGGAACAGCTTGAAGCCGCGACGCAGGTAGTTGTCCATCGCCGTGGGCCCGTCCTGGCTGCACGTGTGGAGCCAGACGCGGCGCGTGGGCTCGCGGTCCGGCCAGCGGTCGGCGAGGTCCCAGGCGCGGGCTATGCCCACCGACAGCAGGTGTCCGCCGATGCGCCGGCCCCGGAAGGCGGGCAGCAGGCCGAAGTAGATGATCTCCACCACACCATCGGGCTGCGGATCGAACTCCACGTACCCCGCCGGGGTGCCCCGGTCGTACGCGACCCACGTCTCCACACCCGGCCGCTCCAGCTGCTCCACCCACTGCGCGCGGGTCAGCGACAGCCGGTCCGTCCAGTGGATGTCCTGGCCCACCGAGGCGTAGAGGAAGCGGCTGAACTCGGGGGAGGGTACCTCGGCCCGGCCGATCGTGATCTCTGGGCCGGGTTCGGCCGCCGGGACCAGATCGGAGGACGAGGTCATCTCAAGGGACCAGGTGGTGAGGGTGATGGTGCTCATGCGCTTCAGGGAACCACATCCCCCGTTACCGCCCGGGCGTCCCCCAGGGCCCCCCGCGGCGCAGCCGGGCCCGGACCACCCCCGGGGCCGTGGAGTGCGGGAGCAGCCCCGCCGGGTCCCGCGGGCGGATCAGCTCCACCTCCACGTCCTCCGCGAACCGGTACGGCCGGTGGCTCAGCACCCCGGCGAGGTGGCGGCGGACCCGGGAGAGCTCGGCGCGGACCGTCACCGTACGGGTGGCGTCCCCGAACAGCTCCTCCGCCAGCTCCGCCGCGCTCCGCCCGCCCGGGGTCTCCGCCAGCAGGAACAGCAGCTCCGCATGGCGCGGGCTCAGCTCCTGGGACCAGCTGCCCGCGGCCCCGTACACCGTCGCCGACCAGGAGCGGGGCCGGCTCAGGTCCAGCACCACCCGGCTCACCTCCGCGGCCGCCGAGGGCTCCGCGAGGCGCAGCAGCCAGCCGCCGGGCAGCGGCTCCGCGACGCAGTCGCCCAGCTGCGGGATCCACAGCCGCCCGGGGCCCAGCGCCTTCGGCAGCTGCACCCGGTCCGCCGGTGCCAGCCCCGTCACCGCCGCCGTCCAGCCGTGCGGGTCGACGGCCACCGCCCGCCCGGGCAGCCGGGCCAGCAGCGGGGCCGCCACCGCCCGCAGCCGCTCCAGGGACTCCAGGTGGCGCACCCGCAGCTCCCGCTCGGCGAGCCGGGCCACCGAGCTGACCCAGGCCAGGGTCGCCGGGTGCATGGTGGCCAGGGGCCCGCTGACGTCGACCACACCGAGCAGCTGCCCGTCGCGGGGGTCGTGCACGGGGGCCCCGGCGCAGGTCCAGTCGTGGTGGCTGGAGACGAAGTGCTCCGCCGAGAACACCTGCACCGGCCGCCGGGTCACCAGCGCGGTGCCCACCCCGTTCGTGCCGACCACGGCCTCGTCCCAGTCCGCCCCCACCGCGAAACCCAGCCGGTCGGCCTTGCGCAGGATGCTGCTGTGCCCCTCCCGCCACAGCAGCCGCCCGTCGGCGTCGGCGACGACCATGATGTGCAGGGACTCGTCCAGGGCGGGCAGCAGCCCTTCCCGCAGTACGGGCAGGATCTCCCGCAGCGGCGAGACCTGCCGCCGCTCCTCGGTCTCGGCGGCGGACAGCATCCGCGATCTCGTGTCCCGTTCGGGGTGCACCCCGCCGGCCATCATCCGCCGCCAGGACGCGGCGATCTCCGGGCGCGGGGCGGCCGGCGGGCGGTCCCCGGCCAGTGCGGCCGCCCGTACTCCCTTGAGCAGACGCGCGGCCTCCCGCGCGTCCATGGCCGAGATGCGCGCCACGTCGGCCGTGCTGCCTGCGGTGTTGGCCACCGGAACCTCCCCGTGCTGAACAGGACGTACTGCGGAAGCCGCCGAGGCCGGCGTACGCGACCCTTCCCCGGGCACGTGCGGCGGGCACCTGCGACCACCTGTGGACCGAAGGGTTGCAACGGTATGCAACTCTCGCCAACCCCCGGTCGCCCGACCGAAACTATCGGCACGCCGCCGAGCGGCGTGACAGCTCCTTCCTCGGGGCTCTTGGGACCAGGGGTGGTGCCGAGTCGGCGCGGCGCCACCCCCGGTCCCACCTGGACGGGTTCGGATCCCGGTGCTGAACGGTTCAAGGCCGTGGTGGTTTGGGGACCACCGCGGACCCGCGGTCCCGGGTGGTTTGGGGACCACCCGCGAACCGCGCGAACCGCAGCGGTCAGGGGACCGCGTTCAGCCCGCGATCCGCGCCCGTGCCACGACCGCACGCAGGTCCAGGCCGTGCGGCAGCGTTCCGAAGGCCGCCCCCCAGTCACCGCCCAGCCGCGACGCGCAGAACGCGTCCGCCACCTCCGGCGGGGCCCATCGCACCAGCAGCGAACCCTGGAGCACCAGCACCATGCGCTCCACCACCCGCCGGGCCCGCGCCTCGATCCCGTCGAGGTCGGCCAGCTCCGTCAGCAGGTTCTTGATCGCCGCGTCCAGCCGGTGATCGGCGCCCCGGGCCCGGCCGATCTCCTGGAGGAAGGCGTTCAGGGCCTGCGGCTCCCTCTGGAGGGCGCGCAGCGCGTCCAGCGCCTGGACGTTGCCCGAACCCTCCCAGATGGAGTTCACCGGGGATTCGCGCAGCAGTCTCGGCAGCCCGGACTCCTCTACGTAGCCGTTGCCCCCCAGACACTCCAGTGCCTCCGCCACCATCGGCGTACAGCGCTTGGTCACCCAGTACTTCGCCGCGGGCACCGCCAGCCTCAGGAAGGCCCGCTCCTGGTCCGTCCCCGCGTCGTGGGCGGCCGCCAGGCGCAGGGCCAGGGTGGTCGCCGCCTCCGACTCCAGCGCGAGGTCGGCGAGGACATTGCGCATCAGCGGCTGGTCGATGAGCGGTGCTCCGAAAGCAGAGCGGTGCTCCGCATGGTGAACGGCCTGCGTCAGCGCCTGCCGCATCAGCGCGGCCGAACCGATCACGCAGTCCAGCCGGGTCGCCGCGACCATCCCGATGATGGTCCGCACCCCCCGGCCCTCCTCGCCCACCCGCCGCGCCCAGGTCCCGTCGAACTCGATCTCCCCCGACGCGTTCGACCGGTTCCCCAGCTTGTCCTTCAGCCGCTGGATCGCGAACGCGTTGCGCGTCCCGTCCGGCAGCACCCGCGGCACCAGGAAGCAGGTCAGCCCTCCCGGAGCCTGCGCCAGCACCAGGAAGGCGTCCGACATCGGCGCCGAGCAGAACCACTTGTGCCCGGTCAGCACGTACTCCCCGGAAGCGTCCAGCGGCACCGCCGACGTCGTGTTCGCCCGTACGTCGCTGCCGCCCTGCTTCTCCGTCATCGCCATCCCGAACAGCACCCCGGCCTTCCGCCCGGGCGGCCGCAGCCCCTCCTCGTACACGTGCGAGGTCAGCAGCGGCTCCCACACGGCGGCCAGCTCCGGATCCGCCCGCAGCGCCGGCACCGCGGCGTGCGTCATCGAGACCGGGCAGCCGTGCCCCGCCTCCGCCTGCGACCACACGAAGAACCCCGCCGCCCGCCGCAGGTGCCCCGACGGCCGGCCCCAGGCGTCGGTGAGGCCCGAGCCCACCGCGTGCGCCAGCAGCCGGTGCCACGCCGGATGGAACTCCACCTCGTCGATCCGGTTCCCGTAGCGGTCGTGCGTCCGCAGCACCGGCGGGTTCTCGTTCGCCTCCCGCCCCCACCGCTGCGCCTGCGCCGAGCCCGCGGACCGCCCGAGACCCGTGAGCTCCCGCACCACCTCGTCGCGGACTTCCGGAGCCGCGCCCTCCAGGTGCCGCTCCACGCCCTCCGTGAGGGCCCGGTCGCCGAGGTACACCTCGTACCCCACGAGCGGCGGGGCCTGGTTGCTGACTGTGTGGGTGGTGGCTGCCATGCCGATACCGTAAGGACGTGCAGCCAGCAAAAGAAACACCCGAGGGGACCCCGCCACGCCCGGGACGGCTCCACCGGGCCCGCGTCCTCTACCGCAACGTCTCCAAGCGCAAGATGGGCTGGCTGCTCCTCAAGGACACCGTCAACTCGTGCATCGAGTACCGGATCCTCGGGCTCGCCGCGGAAGCCGCCTTCTTCACCCTCCTCTCCCTGCCCCCGCTCTTCCTCGGCCTGCTCGGCCTCCTCGGATACGTGGACGGCTGGACGAACACCCAGTCCGTCGCCAGCATCGAGGAGAACATCCTGCGCGCGGTCGGCACCGTCCTGTCCGACCGGGGCGTCAACGACATCGCCAGACCGATGCTCGACGACGTCACCCGCGAGGGCCGCCCCGACCTGATCTCCCTCGGCTTCGCCTTCGCCCTGTGGTCCGGCTCCCGCGCCGTCAACGTCTTCATCGACACCATCACCGTCATGTACGGGCTGGACGGGCAGCGCGGCATCGTCAAGACCCGGCTGCTCGCCTTCCTCCTCTACGTGGTCGCCCTGCTCATCGGGGCGATCGTGCTGCCGCTGATGGTGGTCGGCCCCGACGCCGTCGTCCGGCTGGTGCCCTGGAGCACGGAGGTGATCGCCGTCCTCTACTGGCCCGTGGTCACCCTGCTCTCCATCGCCTTCCTGACCACGCTCTACCACGTCTCCGTGCCCGTCCGCTCGCCGTGGATCGAGGACGTGCCCGGCGCGCTCGTCGCCCTCGCGATGTGGGTGCTCGGCTCGTTCCTGCTGCGGATCTACCTCACCAACACCGTGGAGGGCCCGACCATCTACGGGTCGCTGGCCGCCCCCGTCGCGATCCTGCTGTGGATCGGCATCTCGGCCTTCGCGGTGCTCGTCGGCGCCGCCGTCAACGCCGCCATCGACCGGGTCTGGCCCTCGGTGGCCACCGCCGCGGCACGCGAGGCGAACGAACGGGTCCGCGAGGCCGAGGCCGCCCAGCTCGTCGCGCGGGCCGCCGCCTGGCGGGCCCTGGCCGAGGGGGAGTCCGAGGACGACGAGGACGCCGGAATGCCCTCGGAGTTCCCGGAGCGCTGGTCGAACTTCCTGCCGCCGGACGACTACACCGCCCGCCTGCGCAAACACTGACCGGCCTAGGGTCTGTCGTCAAAGTCCCGTCTGCCCCGCGACGCTCCCCCAGCTACCGCTGGGAGGTGCCCCCAGGCACGCACTCTCGCCGCACCGG
>NZ_JBEZWL010000214.1:0-8972 GCF_040648015.1 Streptomyces sp. NPDC029216
TGTTTCTTCTGGTGTGGGGGGGGGGGGGGGGGCGGGGGCTGGGGGTTTACCACGCCGGCCTTTTCCCCCCCCACACACCCGGGGGGGGCGGGGGGGGGGCCCCCCCGGCCGGCGCATCGCCACTTCGCTGACCGGTTACTTCAACGAGGGCATCGGCGGGGGGTTACGGGGGTTCGCCGTTCGGTTGTCCGCCGGTCAGTTCGCGGCGTAGACGCGGGTCGCGAACTCCGCGATCTCCGTGTCCGAGAGGTTCTTCGCCAGATTGGCCTCGGTGATCATCCCGATCAGCCGGTGGCCCCCGGCCACGTCGATGACCGGCAGCCGCTTGATCTGGTGGACCTCCATCGTGTCCACCGCCTCCTGCACGTTGCTGTCGGCGTCCACCCAGTGCAGCGTCCCGGCGAGCTCCCGGGCCTTCATCGCCGCCGGGTCCTTGCCCTCGGCGCAGCACTTGACCACGATGTCGCGGTCGGTGATCAGCCCCTGGAGGCGCTCGTCGTCCCCGCAGATGGGCAGGCAGCCGACGTTCAGGTCGCGCATCATCCGCGACGCGTCCAGCAGGGTCTGGTCCTCCCGGACGCACTGCACACCCTTGGTCATGATGTCCCGGGCCCGCAGGTTCCTCGTCATGGTTCCTCCTCGGCACTCCTGGTCCGCGGCCTTGTACACCCTTCCCTACGAGCACAGCACGAATGGGCCTGCGCGGCGCGCCGAACGGGCGGCCCCCCACCCGATCTTTATTGACCGTTCGTTCCAGATAGCTCTATGATCTTCGACGTGGCCAGGACCAAGGAATTCGATCCGGACGCCGCGCTCCAGTCGGCCCTCGAACTGTTCTGGAGCCGCGGCTACGAGGCGACGTCGGTCGCGGACCTCGTCGAGCACCTCGGCATCGGGCGCGCCAGCATCTACGCGACCTTCGGCAGCAAGCACGAGCTGTACCTGAAGGCGATGGACCGCTACGCCGAGACCCAGAACCCGCTGCTCCTCTCGGAGCTGTCCCGGCCGGGGCCGGCGCTGCCCGCCGTACGGGAGGTGGTCCGCCGCTTCGCCGCGGAGGCCGCCGTCCCGGGCAGGAGGCAGACGGGCTGCTTCGTCACCAACACCGCCGCCGAACTGGCCGCGCACGACCGCGACGCCGCCCGCCGGGTCGAGGTGAGCTGGGACCGTTTCGAGACCCTGCTGCACTCCGCGCTGGTCCGGGCCCGCGCCCAGGGCGAGCTGCCGGCCGGGCGCGACCCGCGCGCGCTCGCCCGGATGCTGCTCGTCCTGCTCCAGGGCGTCCGGATCGTCGGCAAGGCCTCGGACGACCCGGCCCGGGTGCGGGACGCGGCCGAACAGGCGCTCACCCTGCTGGACTGACCGCCCGGCCGGCGTCGCCCTGCGCACGCGAACCGCCGGGGGCGTCCCTTCGTGCGCCCTCATTCTGAACCGATCATTCAAATATGGGCCCTGTGGCCCTCAAGGGAGTCACCGAAGATGAACCGCTTCACCGGCAAGACCGTCCTGGTGACCGGCGCCGGCACCGGCATCGGCCGGGCCGTCGCCCTCGCCTTCGCCGCCGAAGGCGCCCGCGTGGTCGCCGCCGGACGCACCGTGGCTCCGCTGGAGGAGACGGTCGCCCTCATAGCGGCCGCGGGAGGCACGGCCGCCGCCGTCCCCGCCGACGTCACCGACTCCGTCCGCCTCGCCGCCCTCGTGCGCGAGACCGCGGACCGCTTCGGCGGGCTCGACATCGCCGTCAACAACGCGGCGGTCCTGCGCGGCACCGTGCCCGCCGCCGACATCACCGAGGAGGACTGGGACGAGGTGCTGCGCACCAACGTCACCGGCGTCTGGCTGGCGATGAAGCACGAGATCGCCCACATGCGCGAGAACGGCGGCGGGGTCATCGTCAACGTCTCCTCCAACCTGGGCGCCCACACCCGCATCCCGAACGCCGCCGCCTACGTCACCTCGAAGGCGGCCGTGGCCGCCCTCACCCGCGCCGCCGCCCTCGACCACATCCGCGAGGGGATCCGCATCAACGCGGTCAGCCCCGGAGCCACCGCCGCGCCCATGTCGCTGCGCCAGGGCGAGACCGAGGCCGACCGCGCCGAGCGGATCAAGGGCGAGAACCCCCTCGGCCGGCTCGCGGAGGCCGAGGAGGTGGCCGCGGCCGTGCTCTACCTCGCCTCGCCGCAGGCGGGTGCGGTCGTCGGCACCGACCTCGTGGTCGACAGCGGCTCCTCGGCCTGACGGCCCGGCGCCCACCGCTCGGCGTCTACCGCCCACCGCCCGGCGTCTACCGCCCTGCGGCGGCCGGATCCGGCAGCGGCCGGCCCTCGCACGAGGCGTCCCCGGCCGGCATCCGGCCGTCGACGAGGAAGCCCTCGACGTACGCGTCCACGCACGCGTTGTGCGACTGGTAGACGCCGTGGTCACCGCCGCCGACCGTGATCAGGCGGGATCCGGCCGTCCCGCGGTGGGCCCGCAGCGCACCCTCGTAGTAAGTGGCCGGATCGTGCTTCGAGTTGAGCATCAGGACCGGCGGCAGCCCGCGCCCGGTGACCTGCACCCGGGGCGCCTGCGAGCGCGGCCAGGAGGCGCAGACCGATGCGAAGGTCAGCTCCCGGGCCCCGGCCATCGGGTAGGCGCGGCTGTCCGCCTCGCTCCGCCGCACCCAGTACGCGCCGTCGTGGTTCCAGGGGGTGTCCTGACAGATGACGGAGAAGAAGTCCGCCGCGAACTGCGCCCCCAGCGGGTGCCTCAGCTTCTCGGCGAGGGCCGTGCGGGCGGCCGGCGGCGCCGCGTCCGGGTGCTCCAGCACGCCCAGCAGCACCGCCAGGTCGGGGAAGCGGTCACCGCTGTAGATGATCGAAGTCGCGGCGGCGTCCAGGTGGTTGGGGGTGACGAGCGTCCCTTCCAGGTCCAGCGGGTGCGCGCCCAGCGCCGCCCGCAGCCGCTCGTAGGACGCCTTGGCCTCCTCGGCGGTCCGGCCCTGGTGGTACGTCGCGTCGTTCGCGGCGAGCCACGGCAGGAAGTCCTGCTCGAACCGGCGCTGGAAGCTCATCGGCTGCCCCGTCAGGAAGTCCTGCCAGCTACCGGTGAAGCCGATGTTGCTGTCGAGCACCACCCGGTCGACCCGGCGCGGGAACTCGGTCGCGTAGTAGGCGCCGAGGAAGGTGGCGTACGACGGGCCGTAGTAGGACACCCTGGACTCGCCGAGCAGCGTCCGGAACAGGTCCATGTCGTGCACGGCCTGGTCGGTGGTGATGTACGGGAGCAGGCCGCCCGACCGGCTTTCGCAGTCCCGTACGAAGCTCCGCGCGCGGTCCACGGTGGCGGCCACGGCCTCCGGCGACCGGTCGCGCAGGTCGCCGCTGGTGAACAGGGCGTCCACGGTGTCCTGGTCGGAGCACACCACCTGGGTGCTGGCCCCGACCCCGCGCTGGTCGAAGCCGACGATGTCGTACGCGGCCGCCAGCTTCGGCGAGTACGCCGCCAGCCCCGCCGGCCGGCCCAGACCCGAGGCGCCCGGCCCGCCGGCCGCCATCATCAGGACGCCGCGCCGCGCGGCGGGGTCCGAGGACCGGTGCCGGGACACCGCGACGGTGAGGTCCGCCCCCGTGCCGGGGTGGTACCAGTCGCGCGGCACCGTCATGGAGGCGCACTCCAGCGCCCCGGACTGGCACGGCTGCCAGTCCAGCCGCTGCTGCGCGTACCGGGCCGGCACGGCGGGCGACCCGCCCTTCACCGGAGCGGCGCCCGCCGGCGAGGCGGGCAGGGCGGCGAGGGCGAGCAGCCCGCACGCGGCGGCCGTGGCCCAGCGCGCGGGCTTCCTGAAGAGGTGCATGTGGGTGGTTCCCCCCGTAGGAGCGATTCGGTTCACCCCGATCCTCCGAAAACGCGGCCGCCCGGACGATCCCCCCACTGCCCGTATCCCCGGTGGTGCTGGCACCACCCCCCAGGCCGGACAGGGCGTACGGCAGGCCGGCCGCGGTCCTCGACGATGAGGGCCGCGGCCGGCCGGGGTGCTAGCTGACGAACTCCTCGTCGCCGTACCGGACTTCGGCCTTCGACCAGTCGACCCCGAGCTTCGCCGTGAAATTCCGGGCGAGCGACAGGTCGGCGAGCGGAGCGATCAGGATGAGCTGCCCGTCGAGGGTGACGGATCCGCCGCCGAGCTCGTCACGGGCGTGGGGGTCGGCGACCAGTGCGTCGTGCAGACGGGTGGCGCTCACACCGGAGGCCCGGATCTCGACCGCGTCGGTCTCCGGCGAGGTGCGCGGCAGGCAGCGGAACGTCAGCACCGACTCCTGGTGGTACTCCTTGGCGATGACGCCGGCGATGTGGTGCAGCCCGTCGCGGTTGACCCGGTTCACCTCGAACTGCCGCGACCGCTCGTAGGTGGTCT
Source organism: Streptomyces sp. NPDC029216 (assembly GCF_040648015.1). Taxonomy (NCBI): domain Bacteria; kingdom Bacillati; phylum Actinomycetota; class Actinomycetes; order Kitasatosporales; family Streptomycetaceae; genus Streptomyces; species Streptomyces sp. NPDC029216. The sequence goes on from NZ_JBEZWL010000214.1 coordinate 4,397, forward strand.
GCTTCAGATCGCCGGACCAGAACACCCCGTCCAGCAGGGTCGAACGGCCCGTCCGGGCGCCGTTGGCGTGGACGATCCCGCGGACCTCGCGGTCGAAGCGGACCAGGCGCGTCTTCAGCCGGGGGTCGGCCGGATCCGTGATGACGGCCGTGTTGTCGGTGGCGAAGACCTCCCCGGCGGGGCAGCCCGACGCCGCGCCGGAAGGCGCAGGGGCGGCCTGGGCGGTGCCCGCCCCCGCCGTACCCAGCGCCAGTGCCCCGGCGACGACCAGCACACGCAACCGCTTCATGCTCAACTCCCTGAATGTGGGCCCCTGCTGCCTCACCCGGGGCCGCGGCGGCCCCAATCCTAGGAGTCGGACGGGGCGGTTCACGCCGTCTTACCGCATATGGCGGATATCGGGCGGTGTGGCTCCATCTGCCCCACCCGCCGGGAGGTTGACGTGAGAGCGGACCCGACCGGGGGTATGGCTCATCCCCGGGAGGCGGAGTCGTGAAAGCTGGCGCAAGGAACGCGGTCCGGGGCCTGGCCCTCCTCGGGTCCGTGGCGGTCCTCGCCCTCGCCGGGTGGCTGGTCTGGCTCCTGCCCGGACCGCAGCTGGTCGCCGTCCTGGGCCTGCGGCCCGTGGACGGCACCCTGGCCGTCTCCGAGTGCTACGACGCGTCCGACGCGGAGGGATACCCGGGCGGCACCGAGTGCAAGGGCCTCTACACCCCGCGCGGCGCGGGCCGGCCGCCGCGCGAGGTCCTGCTGGACGGCGCCGCCGGGAAGCACGAGCCGGGCAGCGCGGTGCCGGTGCGGATCGCGCGGGGGCGGGCGTACGAACTGTCCGCCCTCGCGGTGGGGCACGTCGGCGCCGTCACCGGGTTCCTCCTCGTCCCCTTCCTCGCCCTCGCCTCCTGGCTGCTCGCCTGCGCCCGCCGCGGCGGGGCCGGGAACGGGGAGGTCCACCTGCTCGCGGCGCTGGCCGGACTGGTCGCCGTCTTCGCGCTGAGCGTGGCGGCCGCGCTCCTCGTCGCCCTCGTCACGGCCGTCCTGTGACCCCCGGCGGCCGCGGGCCGGTCACACCGCTACCGCCTCGACGATCGACGGCAGCGAGGGCGTCGGCAGGATCCGGTGCAGCCGGAACCCCGCGCGCGCCAGCAGCTCCTCGAACTCGGCGGCGGTCCGCTCGCGCCCCTCGACGACCATCAGCATCACGATGTCCAGCTCCACGGCCGGATGCGGCACACCGCCCCCGGGCAGCACCGCGTCCACGACCAGCAGCCGCGCCCCGGCCGCCGCCGCGCGGCGGACCGAGCCGAGGATGCGCAGCGCGTCCTCGTCGTTCCAGTCGTGCAGGATGTGCTTGAGCAGGTAGAAGTCCCCGCCGGGCGGAACGGCCTCGAAGAAGTCCCCGCCCTCGGCCCGCCAGCGGCCCGCCAGCCCCGGCTCGTCCAGCAGGTGCCCGGCCACGGTCGCCGGCCGGTCGAAGAGCACGCCCTCCAGCGAAGGCCCCCGGTCCAGCACGGCCCGCAGCAGCCCGCCCCGGCCGCCGCCCACGTCGACCACCCGCGCCCCCTCGGGGAACGCGTAGCCCCGCGCGACCAGTTCGTCCTCCGGACCGGAGAACGCCGCCATCCCCGCGTCGAACACGGCCCGGTCCTCGGGCGACTTCCGCAGGTGCTCGAAGAACGGGCTCCCGTACGCCAGCTCGAAGGACGACCGCCCGCCGTCCAGGGTCCGCGGCAGCTCGCCGGCGGACCGCGCGATCATCGGGTCGGTGATCATCAGCACGGCGGGGTGCTGCGAGTGCGCCACGCCCGTCCGCAGCGGCTGTCCGGCCGGCTCCAGCCGAAACCGGCCCTGTTCGTCCTCGTGGAACAGCCCCCGTCCCGCGAGCAGCCGCAGGACGCGGCGCAGCACGGCGGCGTCGGTGCCGCTGAGGGCGGCCAGCTCCTCGGCCGTGCGGGGGCCGTCGGCGAGGTGGTCGGGGATCCGGTGGACCGCCACGGCCCGCAGGGCCGCGGAACGGACGTGGCCGAACATCACGTCGTGCAGCACCGGGGGAGCCGAGGAAGCCGAGGGGCGGGCGGGGGCCAGGGGGTCGCGGGAATCGCCGGGGCCGGTCACGGGCGTGCTCCTGTCGTCTCAGGTCAGGAAGTACGGCACCGCCATGGTGACCCGGAAGGGCCGCCGTCCGAGGGGATTCCGGCACGGCCGCCCGCCGTCAAGTCGACTTCCGGGCAGCTCCGGCGGGGAACCGGCACCGGCGGCGCCGCGGACGCACCTGCGAGCCCGTCGCACCTGGTCACGGCAGGTACGACGGCCATAGCCGCAATCGTCTCCCTGTGCCACCGTGGAGGCCATGGAGGTCAACCGGAGCACCCACGGCACCCACCCGCACGACCCTCACCCGCACGACGGCCACGACCACCCCCACGCCCCCGGGCGGGCGGCGCGGCTGCGCCACCGGCTCGCGCACCTGCTCACCCCCCACCGCCACGAGGCCGCCGACAAGGTCGACGCGGCGATGGAGACCTCCCGCGAGGGCATGCGCACCCTGTGGACCTCCCTCGCCGTCCTGGGCGCGACCGCCGCCGTCCAGGCCCTGATCGCAGGCCTGTCCGGCTCCGTGGCCCTGCTCGGCGACACCGTCCACAACGCCGCCGACGCCCTGACCGCCGTACCGCTGGGCATCGCCTTCCTCCTCGGCCGGCGCGCCGCGAACCGGCGCTACACCTACGGCTACGGGCGCGCCGAGGACCTCGCGGGCGTCCTCGTCGTGGCGGTCATCGCGGCCTCCGCGGCCTTCGCCGCCTGGGCGGCCGTCGACCGGCTCCTGGCCCCCCGGGACGTCACCCACCTGTGGGCCGTGGCCGCGGCGGCCGTGACCGGGTTCGCCGGAAACGAGTGGGTGGCCCGCCGCCGCATCCGCACCGGCCGCAGGATCGGATCCGCCGCCCTGGTCGCCGACGGCCTGCACGCCCGCACCGACGGGTTCACCTCCCTGGCCGTCCTGCCGGCCGCCGCCGGCTCGGCCCTCGGCTGGCGGGCCGCCGACCCCGTCGTGGGCCTGCTGATCACCCTCGCCATCCTGCTGGTCCTCGGGGACGCCGCCCGCGAGGTCTGCCGCCGCCTGATGGACTCCGTCGACCCCGGCCTCGTCGACACCGCCGAGCGCGCGCTGCGCGGGGTGGACGGCGTACTGGACGTCGGACAGCTGCGCATGCGCTGGATCGGCCACGCCCTGCGCGCCGAGGCCGACATCGTGGTCGGCCCGCACCTGACCGTCGTCGAGGCGCACGGGCTGGCGGTGGCGGCGGAAGGCGCCCTGATCCGCGCGATCCCCCGGATGACCGCCGCCACCGTCCACACCGACCACGTCCACGCCCACCCCGGACGGGCCGGGGTCAGCGGCTGACGGGGGCCCGCTCGGCGCGCTCCACCAGGGAGGTGATCAGCGAGGCGATCTCCGGCCACAGCTCCTGCGGCAGGTCGTGGCCCATGCCGTCGAAGACGACGAGCTCGGCGCCCGGGACGGCCGCGGTGGTGGCCCGGCCGCCGCTGACGTCGCACACGGGGTCGTCGGCGCCGTGGATCACCAGCGTCGGCACCCGCACCGCGCCCAGCCGGGCCGTCCGGTCGCCCGAGGCGAGGGAGGCCACGGCCTGGCGGGCGACGCCGAGGGGATCGTAGGCGCGGTCGAAGGCACGGGCGGCGCGCTCGCGCAGCGCGGCCTCGTCGCAGGCGAACCCGGGCGAACCCATGACCCGTACCGCCCTGACGGTCCGCTCGATCACCTCCTCGCGGCTCACCGGCGGCGGCCCCGCCAGCACCCCCAGTACCCCGGGGTCCGGCCGTCCGACGCCTGGGGCGCCCGTCGTGGACATCAGGGAGGTCAGCGACCGGACCCGGCCGGGATGCTCGATCGCCATCGTCTGCCCGATCGCCCCGCCCAGTGACAGCCCGACGACGTGCGCGCTCTCCAGCCCCAGCGCGTCCAGCAGGCCCACCGAGTCGGCCGCCATGTCGGACAGGTCGTACGCGGCCGACGACAGGTCGCCGCGCTGGGCCGCCGGCACGTCGGGCACCGGCGCGTCGTGGAAGTGCGAGGACAGGCCGCAGTCCCGGTTGTCGAACCGGATCACCTGCGTCCCGCGCCCCGTCAGCTCGGCGCAGAACCCGTCGGGCCAGCCGTGCATCTGGAGGGCCAGACCCATCACCAGCAGCACGGGGGGCGCCTGCGGGTCGCCGAAGCGCTCGTAGGCGACCTCGATGCCCGACGGGCCCACGTTCACGGCCTTCTGCTCACTCACCGCTGTCATGAGTCGGTTCTACACGCCGCGGGCGCCGCGCGAGCCGCTCCGGCCGCCGCGTGTCCTGCGCGAGCGTGCGCGCAAGGGCCGTGTTCCGAGCATCTCTTGACATGCTCGCGGCGTCACGCTGCACTGGTGCGCGCACCGGACAGCACCGCTCCGCACCCCCATGCCCCGAGCCGGCTGGAGCCGCCATGCGTCTGCTCAGGATCCTGATCGCCGCCGCCTGCGCGGTCTTCGCCCTCACCCTGCCCGGCGCCGCCGCCGGCCCGGCCCGC
>NZ_JBEZWL010000215.1:0-8913 GCF_040648015.1 Streptomyces sp. NPDC029216
GCCTCGACCAGACGCGGATTGACGACGTGTCCCACATGACGGACGTCCTCGTCGTCGAGTCCGTGTGCGCCGGTCAGGCGGCCGCGCGGCGCTTGCGGGCGGACATCAGGGCGTACACCAGGACGCCCGCGAAGAGGAACAGCACGCCCTGGTAGACGGCCGCGTACCCGGATCCGGCGACCAGCCACATCGAGAAGGCGAAGGCCAGGCCCGCGAGGACGGCGTCACGGACCAGCTGGCCGCGCCGGACCCGCTCCGACTGGCCCGAGGCCAGGAAGTACAGCTGAGCGGCGGTGGAGAGCAGGTAGGGGACGGTCGCCGTGAAGGTGGTGATCAGCACCAGCGCCTCGAAGACGCCCGCGGAGCCCGCCGTGTAGTTGTAGACGGTCAGGGCGGAGGCCAGCCCGGCCGTGACCAGGACGCCGGCCACCGGGACCCCGCGCTGCTTCTTCTCGAAGACCTTCGGGAAGAGCCCGTCCCTGGCGGCCGCGTACGGGGTCTGCGCGCCGAGCAGGGTCCAGCCGTTCAGGGCGCCCACCATCGAGATCACGGCGGCGCCGGCGACCAGCGTGCCGCCCCAGGTGCCCCCGAACATCGCGTTGACGGCGTCGGTGAAGGGGGCCTGGGAGGAGGCCAGCGCGTCGTGGGCGACGAGGCCGAAGACGGAGAGGGTGCCGAGCAGGTACACGACGGCGGCGCCGACGGTGCCGAGGACGGTGGCCCGGGCGACGTTGCGGGCCGGGTCGCGGACCTCGCCCGCGCTGACGGCGGCGGACTCGACGCCGATGTAGCTGAAGAGCAGGATCGCGGCGGACGCGGAGACGGCCCCGACCGGGCTCTGGTCGGTGGCCCGGAAGGGGCCGAGGTTGGCCGGGTCGAAGAAGAACAGCCCGCCGACGGCCACCAGCAGCAGCGGGACCAGCTTCAGCACGGTCGCGACCACCTGGACCGCGCCCACGTACCGGGTGCCGGCCAGGTTGGACAGGGCCGGCAGCCACTGGACGAGGAGGGCGGCCAGGCACATCGACCACTTGTGCTCCCCCACGGCCGGGAAGAGCACCGCCAGGTAGCCGACGGAGGCCACGGCGAGGGCGGCGTTCGAGACCCAGGCGGTCATCCAGTAGCTGTACGCGGCGAGGAAGCCCGCGAAGTCGCCGAAGGCGGCGCGTACGTAGACGTAGGGTCCGCCGGTCTGCGGGTGGCGCCGGGCGAGACGGCCGAAGACCAGGGCGAGGGCGATCGCGCCGAGGGTCAGGACGGCGAAGGCCAGGAGGCTGATGGTGCCGAAGGGCGCCACCGAGGCGGGGAGCAGGAAGATCCCGCCGCCGATGACGTTGCCCATGACCAGGCAGACGGCGACGGGGAGGCCGAAGCGGCGGGCGTGCCGGTCGGCCGGCGCGGGCTCCGCGGGCCGCCCGGGTGCGGAGGCCTGCCGGGGTGGGGCGGGCTGCTGGGTTCCGGCGGCCCCGGGGGCGGTGCTGTCCTCGGCGGGCGGGGCTGCGGTGCTGGTCATCGGTGGTGCGCCTCTGAATATCTCACATGGTGGGCAGGTCAACACATGGTTGACCACCGCGAAGTCCGCACCAAATCACCGGTTTTCATCCGGCCTCCGCCCCTTCGCGGACGGAAGGGTTCCGCCCGATTCGCCCTCCGGCCGGTGATCCTCCCGTGCCGCCGGGAGGGGGACCTGCGGGCCGTTCGACTCGCGCAGCCAGCGGCGCAGCACCTCGTGCACGGCCTCCGCGCCCACCAGCTCCGGCCCCGGATCCGGTCGCGGCTGCGACAGGTCAGTCGGCCACATCAGGAAGGGGTGCCCCTGCTCCCCGCCCAGGCCGCCGTGCGAGCCGATCTGCTCCTCGAAGGCGTGGACGGTCCCGCTGCGGGGGTCGTACGCGGAGTTGACCATGACGTCCGCGACGTGCGGGAAGGAGTCCGTCCGGCGGACCGCGTCCGCCGCACCGGGACCGAACGCGGAGAGGAGTTCCTCCGCCTCCCCCGGCACGTCGAGCCGCGCCGAGGCCCCGCCCGGGCCCAGCACCTCCCCGTCGACCAGCAGGAAGCCCACCCCCGGGTGGCCGGCCAGGGTGGCCAGCAGGGCGGGGTGGGCCCGCTCGATCCGCCGGCGCGTGGCCCGGCCCGGCAGGTCGGGGAAGGAGATCAGCCCGAGGTTCCCCGAGGCCAGCACCACCGGGTCGGGGCCCGGCCCCGGGCGGGCCTCCTCCTCGTCCTCCTCCACCGGCCGGTGCAGGGCGGCGAGCACCGCCGCCCGGGCCTCGGCCCCGCTGCGGGTGCGGCCGGCCCGGCGGGGTACGGGCAGCCCGCAGCCCGCCCGGACCAGGTCCCGCAGGCTCAGGCCGTAGCGGCCGAGGAAGGTCTCCCCGGGGCTCTGGCCGTGGTCCGAGAGCAGCACGAACCGGTACGCGCGCGGCGCGTGCTCGGCGACCCGGGCGATCAGCGCGAGGCTCCGGTCGAGCCGGGCGAGCACCTGGTCGGTGTCCCGGCCGTGCGGGCCGCTGTGGTGGGCGACCTCGTCGTAGGCCACCAGGTCCGCGTAGACCGACGCCCGGCCGGCGAGCAGGTCCCCGATCACCGCCGAGACCACCACGTCCCGCTCGACCACCGTCGCGAAGGCCCTGATCAGCGGGTACAGCCCGCCCCACGTCACCCGGGGGTGCTCGCCGCGCAGCCGTGAGCGCAGCGACTGGCCGACCTCCCGGCCCGCCTCGGCGACGAAGGACAGGGCGGTGCGGACGGCGTTGGCCGGGTCGGAGAAGTACGCGAAGTAGCCCGCGCGGGAGCGGTTGGCGCGGCCGCGCCGGGCCGCGACCGAGAGCACCAGCGCCAGCTGGTCGGCGCCCCCGCTGAACAGGTTGCCCCGGCTGGCCCCGTCGAGGGTGAGGAGCCCGCCGTCCCGGGTGCGGGCCACGGCGCGGCGCTGGAGTTCGGCGGCGCTGGTGGGCCGGTTGCAGACCATCACCTCGCCGGTGTCCTTCTCGTACCAGCGGAAGGCCGGCACGTCGTGGTTGGAGCCGTGCAGGATGCCCAGCTGGCTGGCGCCGGTCTGGCTGGACCAGTCGGTGCGCCAGGGCATGATCCGGTGGCTGTGGTCCAGCCAGCCGGCCACCGTCGGCATCAGTCCGCTGCCGGCCGCCCGGCGCAGCACCTCGTACCCGACGCCGTCGAGCTGGAGGAAGACCAGCCCCGGCCCGCCGGCGTCCGGGGGCGCCCCGGTACGGCGGCGGCGCCGGGCGGCGAGCCGGTACAGCCGGCGCCGGTAGGCGTCGTCGTCGCGCACCGCGAGCGCGGTGGAGGTGGCGGAGGCGACGGCGGACATCACCGCGGCGACGACCACCGCCGTCTCGGGGGCCGCCGCCGCGCCCCGGCCGTCGGGGATCAGGCTGAGGGCCATCAGCAGGAGGGAGCCGTTGAGGAAGAAGACGAGCAGCCCGAGCACCAGGGCGGGCACCAGCAGCAGGGCCCGTACGACGACCGGCCAGACCAGGGCGGTCAGCAGGCCGAAGGCCCCGGCGCCCCAGGCGGCGGTCAGCCCGACCCGGGTGACGCTGTCGCCGTCGGCGGACTGCAGGCGGAAGTCGGGGAGGATCCCGGCGAGCACGAGCAGGGTGAGGGTGGACACCGCCCACACGAGGAGCACCCGCACCAGTGCGCCGCCCGCGGCCCGCCACCGTCCTCGCCACCGCCCCATGACGCACCCGCCTCACGTCTCCCCCGGACGCCGTCCGGGGCCCCCGGGCCCGCGCCCCGCCCGCGGTCCCCCCGCCAGCGTCGCACAGGGAGACCGGCGCGGCCGGTCCGCACGGATGGCGCACGGAGGTACGGGGCGGTGCCCGGGAGCGGGACGCTCAGCTGCCGTCGTAGCCGGCGGTCGGCATGGACAGCCGGCGGTGCACCTCGGCCTTCATGGCGGAGGTGTAGCGCGGCTCGTCGAGCCCGGCGGTCTCCAGGCGTACGCCGCGCCGCGCGCACTCGGCGGTGAACTCCTCGACGGAGCGCAGCGCGCGGGCCAGCACCCGCGGGTTGGGGGCGACGAACAGGTCGACCTGGCCGGCGTCCACGTCGCGCCAGAGCCCGCAGTGGTCGGCCCGCAGCCCGTAGAAGAGCAGCTGCCGGGTGACCACGTAGCCCTGGGCGGCGGCCCAGCGCGCGCACATGGCGTGCTGGCTCCGGGTGTCCACGGCGAAGGGGTCGGCGTCGAGTTCCTCCAGCGGGGCCAGGCTGGCGATCGCGGCCACGCGCAACGCATCCATGGCGCCCGACCCTACTCCGATCCGGGCCAGGGGAGGAGGGGGCCGCGGAACTCCGCTTCCGGGCGGATCCCCGGGGGAAGACCTAGGCTCGATGGGGTCGAGGAAGGGGGTGCGGGGGTGCCGGTGGAGATCACCTGGTGGGGGCATGCCACGTGCACGGTGGGGGACTCGGGCGTGCGGGTGCTGACGGACCCGCTGTTCGTCCGCCGGTTCGCGCACCTGCGCCGGCGTCGCGGGGCGGTGCCCCCGCCGGAGGCGGCCGTGGCGGACGTGGTGCTGGTCTCGCACCTGCACGCCGACCACCTGCACCTGCCCTCCCTGGCCCGGCTGGCGCGCGGCACCCGGCTCGTCGTGCCGCGCGGGGCGGGCCGGGCGGTGCCGGGGCTGGCGCGGCTGGCGGCGGCGCGGGGGCTGGCGGTGACGGAGCTGGTCCCGGGCGAGGAAGTCGGGGTGCGGCAGGGCGTCCGGGTCCGGGCGGTGAGCGCGCGGCACGACGGGCGGCGGGCGCCGTTCGGGCCGCAGCGGGTGCGGGCGCTGGGGTACGTGGTCGAGGGCGCGGCGCGGACGTACTTCGCCGGGGACACGGGGCTCTTCGACACGATGGCCGAGGAGACCGGGCCGGTGGACGTGGCCCTGCTGCCGGTCGGCGGCTGGGGGCCCTACCTGGGGCCGGGGCACCTGGACCCGGAGGGGGCGGCGCGGGCGCTGGTGCGGCTGGCGCCGCTGGCGGCGGTGCCGGTGCACTACGGGACGTACTGGCCGATCGGCATGGACGCGGTGCGGCCGCACGAGTTCCACGCGCCGGGCGGGGAGTTCGCCCGGCTGGCGGGGGTGCTCGCGCCGAAGGTGACCGTACGGGTCCCCGCGCACGGGGAGCGGGTGCGGCTGCCGTGACGGGGTGGTGGCTGGGGGCGGCGGAGGTGGTGGGGCGGGTACCGCCGGAGACCACCCAGCGGGCGGTGGGCTACCCGGCGTTGTTCGTGCTGGTGGCGCTGGGGGCGCTGGTGCCGGTGATTCCGACGGGGGCGCTGGTGAGTTCGGCGGCGGTGGTGGCGTTCCATCAGCGGTCGCTGCCCCTGGGGGTGTTCCTGGTGTTCGGGGTGGCGGCGCTGGCCGCCTTCGCGGGGGACGTCGCCCTGTACTGGCTGGGGCAGCGCGGGGTGCGGTCGCGGGGCGGTTCCCGCTGGCTGGAGTCCCTGCGCGGGCGGGCCACGCCGGAGCGGCTGGAGCGGGCCCGGGCGGGGCTGGACGAGCACGGGGTGCTGGTGCTCGTGCTGTCGCGGCTGGTTCCGGCGGGGCGGATCCCGGTGATGCTGGCCTGCCTGCTGGGCGGGCTGCCGCTGCGGAGGTTCGCCCGGGGGGACGCGCCGGCGTGCCTGGCCTGGGCGGCGGCGTACGGGCTGATCGGGATCCTGGGCGGCTCGCTGTTCTCCGAGCCGTGGAAGGGCGTGGCCGTGGCGGTGGGCCTCACGGTGCTGATCAGTGCGGGGCCGGCGGGGTGGCGGCGGGCCCGGGGTGGGCGGGGTGGCCGGGGGGATGGTGGGTAGCCTCCTTCCCTCCGGTACGGAAGGGGTCACTGATGACGGAGGAACTCCACGGTGGCGGTACGCCTCCGGACGGCACGGCCTGGGAGACGGTCCGCGCCCTCGCCGCCCACTTCGACGCCGCCTCGGCCGAGCTGGGGGTGGTGCCGCCGCAGAGCCACGTCCTGCAAGTGCTGAAGATCGGCGAGGAGTTCGGCGAGGCCGCGCAGGCGCTGATCGGGGCGACCGGGACGAATCCGCGGAAGGGGCGTTCGCACGGGTGGGAGGACGTTCATGACGAGGTGTGCGATGTGATCATCACGGGGATGGTGACGCTGGCGCGGATGCGGCCGGACGCGGCGGAGCACTTCGCGGGCCAACTCGCCCTGAAGGCGGGGCGCTTCCTCCCCGCCCCGGCCGCCGCGGACGGAGCCTGACCCCGGGGCGGGGGGCCGCTGCGCGGCACCGGCTTCAGGCGTCGGCCAGGGGCGGGGTCCGGGCGGCCCACGGTCGGGCGGATTCCAGTTGGGCGGCCACGCTCAGGAGCGTCGTCTCCTCGTGCGGCCGCGCCACCAGCTGGACGGCGACCGGCAGCCCGTCCGTCCCGAACCCCGCGGGCACCGACGCGGCGGGCTGCCCCGTCACGTTCCACAGCGCGGTGTACGCGATCATCGGCCGCGACCGCAGCAGCGCCCCCGCCAGCCCCACCCCGTCCAGAGCCCCGACCCCCCGCGGCCGGTGCGCGAGCGTCGGGGTGAGCAGCAGGTCCGCCCCGGCGAAGACCCGCTCGGCCCGTACCGCCAGCCGTTCCCCCGCCCGCACGGCCCGTTCCACGGCGGCCTCCGGCGCCAGCCGGGCGAGCGTCAGGGTCTGCCGGGTGCGGCGCTCCAGGAGGTCCGGCCGCTCCACGGCGGCCGCCTCCGCGCGGACGCCGCCGCAGAACTGCGGCAAGAACGCCGCCGTGGCGTCCGGGTAGCGCGGGGACACCTCCCGTACGTCGTGCCCGAGTTCGCGCAGCACCTCCGCGGTCCGCCGCAGGGCCGTCACGTGCTCCGGGTGCGGCCGTACGCCGGGCACCGCGGGCTTCGCCGACCAGGCGATGCGGAGCCGGCCGGGCTCGGTGGACGCCGCCCGGACGAAGCTCGTGCCGGTGGGGCGGGCCGCCCAGCGGTCGCCCTCCGCGGGGCCGCTGAGGACGTCGTAGAGCAGGGCGCTGTCCAGCACCGTGCGGGTGAGCGGGCCGACGGTGCCGAGGGCGTACCAGAGGTGGGGCTGCGGGGCGGTGGGGACGCGGCCGCGCTGCGGTTTGAGGCCGAAGAGGCCGCAGCAGGCGGCGGGGATGCGGATCGACCCGCCGCCGTCGCCGCCGAGCGCGGCACCGACGAGGCCGGCCGCGACGGCGGCGGCGCTGCCTCCGCTGGATCCGCCGGGGGTGCGGGTGGTGTCCCAGGGGTTGCGGGTGCGGCCGTGGGCGGCCGACTCGGTGAACGGCCACTGCCCGAACTCCGGCATGGCGGTCTTGCCGACGACCACGGCTCCGGCCTCCCGCAGCCGGCGCACGGCCTCGGAGTCGCGGGCCGCCGGGGTCCGGTGGGCGGCGCCGCCGAAGGCCGTGACCTCCCCGGCCACGTCGAGCTCGTCCTTGACCGCGACGGGCACGCCCAGCAGGGGCCGCTCCGTCCCGGCCTCCCGGGCCGCGTCGCAGGCGTCGGCCTCGGCGAGGACCCGCTCCCGGGCCCGCACCACGCGGAACGCCCCCAGGTGCCGGTCCAGCGCCGCGATCCGGCGCAGGGAGGCCTCCGCGAGGGCCCGCGCGGTCACCTTGCCCGCCCGTACCAGCTCCGCCTGCCGGGCCGCCCCCAGGAACAGCAGCTCACCGTCGTCCACGTGCGTACGCGCCCTTCCTCCACGGGGTGTTCCGTGGTGGGCACGGTATGCCAGGCCGGGCGGTCCACGACAGGGGCGTACCGGCGCGGTACCGGCCGGCCTCGTCGCCGGGACCGCTACGGGGCCTCCCGGACGGCGGACGGGAGTCGACCCGCCCCGGAATCGGCATCGGCATCGACATCGGCATCGGCATCGGCATCGGCGAGGGTGCGGGAGCCGCCGATGGGCAGGTCCCAGAGGTCCTCGCGGGGCAGCCCGGCGCGGGCCCAGGCGGCCCGCACGCGGTGCAGGGGTTCCATGACCGGTTCGGCGGACAGGACGAACGTGGCCCAGTGCATCGGGGCCATCCGGCGGGCGCCGAGGTCCAGGCAGGCCTGGACGGCCTCCTCCGGGTCGGCGTGCACGTCGCGCAGCCACCAGCGCGGGGCGTACGCGCCGATGGGCAGGAGCGCGAGGTCGATGCCGGGGTGGCGGCGGCCGATCTCGCCGAACCAGTGCCCGTAGCCGGTGTCCCCCGCGAAGTACACCTTGCGGCCCCCGCCGGCCCGGTCGGTGAGCACCCAGCCGCCCCACAGGGTGCGGCAGGTGTCCAGCAGGGAGCGTTTGGACCAGTGGTGCGCCGGTACGAAGTCGAAGCGTACGCCGTCCAGTTCAGCACACTCCCACCAGTCGAGCTCGGTCACCCGGCGGAAGCCACGGCGGCGGCACCAGCGGGCGAGTCCGGCCGGCACGAACAGGGCGGTGTCCCTGGGGAGGCGTCTGAGGGTGGGGGCGTCGAGGTGGTCGTAGTGGTTGTGGCTGATCACCACCGCGTCCACGGGCGGCAGTTCCTCCCAGCGGACCCCCGGGGCCGTCATCCGGGCCGGGGTGCCGAGGATCCGCCGGGACCAGACGGGGTCGGTGAGCACCGTCAGCCCGCCGGCCCGGACCACCCAGGAGGCGTGCCCGGCCCAGGTCACACAGACCGCGCCGGGCGCCACGGCGGGCAGCGGGGCGGGCCGGTACGGCAGATCGGGAATCCCCCTCAGCCCGTCCGGCCCGGGCCGGAACGCCCCCTCCCGCGCCAGCCGCGCGAACGCCCGCACCCCGGGCAACGGCGTGGTCAGCCGCCCGGCGAACGACCGCGGCCAGGCCCGCACTTCCCCGAGGGGCCGGGGGCCGCCGGCCGCCGGCGCCCCCCCCGACCGGCAGCAGCTCGGTCATGCCGAAGTTGTCGCCGACGGTCTGCGCGCCGA
>NZ_JBEZWL010000216.1:0-8850 GCF_040648015.1 Streptomyces sp. NPDC029216
CCTCCCCAACGTAGAGGTACGGAACACCTGTTCCGGCGCGATCCGCCTGGCGGCGCTCCGGGCGCAGAACCCGGATGCCTTCTCGGACCTCCCCGGGGCTGCTGTCGCCGCACAGGAGCAGGCTGGCGCGGCTGCCGGTCAGCTGCGCGGCCTCGGTGGTCTCTTCCTTGGGGGTCTCCATCGACTGCAGGTCGAGAAGGGTCATGGCTGATTCCTCTCCTTCGGTGGGGTGGTGCGATGGGTCACGGCCCCCGGTGGGGGACCGGCTCTGGGGCCGCCGCGGTGCGCGGCGGCGGGAGGAACGGCAGGTGCGCCCGCCCGTCGGCGGCGGCACCGCCGAGGGCGAGGAGCACGCCCGCGGTGCCGGTGGACAGGTCCATGGACAGGCGCATCAACTGCTCGCCGGGAAAGGCCAGATGGCCCTGGTACGGGAGGGCGTGCCGGGCCAGGGCCTCGATCTGCCGGGCGAGGTCCGCGGGGCCGGTGCCGGGGCCGGGGGTGGTGGTCCGGGCCAGGTACAGGATCATGCCGGCGGCGCCGCGGAAGAGGCCGGGCTGGGCGTAGAAGGTGGCCTGGGCGGCCCGGACGATCTGGGTCCGGGCCGTCTCGAAGCGGTCGTCGGCGCCGTGTTCCAGCCAGTCGTCGAGGACCATCCCGATGCCGACGCTGCCGGCGCCCAGGTAGGGCATGGTGCGCCAGCCCTCGTCCACCTGGAGGGTGCCGAAGGCGCTGGTCACGCAGTGGTCCAGGTCCCGGTGCAGGAAGCGGGCGGCGCGTCGGAGCAGTTCCGGGTCCCCGGTGCGCTCGTAGAGGCGCAGGTGCAGCAGGGCGATGCCGCTGTGGCCGTAGAGGAGCCCCGTCCGCTTCAGCGCGGGGGCCGCCTCGGCGGCCAGGCCGGCGCAGCGCAGGGCCGCACTGTGCAGGGTGCCCTCGCCGGTGGCGGTGCCGAGGGCGTCCAGGGCGAGCCCGATGCCGGCGAGGCCGCCGTGCAGGTCGGGGCCGGCGGACTGCCACGGTTGCTCCAGCAGGCGTTCGACCAGAGCGCTCGCGCGGTCGTGGTGGCCGAGCCGGTGGTGGGTCCAGGCCAGTCCGGCGAGGCCGTCGTAGAAGCCGAGCGGGGTGCCGGAGGCGGGGTCCTTCGTACGGGAGAGCAGCCATTCCTCGGCTTCGGGCCAGGGAGCGGCGCCCGTTTCGGCGAGGGCGTACAGGACGCCCGCGGCGCCGTGGCCGAAGGCCGTTCCGCCGCCGGCCGTGGCGAACTGGGCGGGGTCCCCCGGGAAGAGCCGGTCCTCGCGGTCGGGGGTGGCGGTGGCGCGGAGGGCGGCCGTCAGGGAGGCGCGGGCGGCCGGCCAGTCCCCCGGCTCGGCGGGCAGGTAGGGCCGGGCGGGGCCGGGTATCCGCCCGCCGCGACCGCCGGCCGCGACCACGGCCACTCCGGCTCCGGCTCCGGCACTGGCTACGGCACCGGCTTCGGCTTCCGGGCCGGCGAGGATCTCCCGTACCGCTTCGTCCAGGAAGGGCCGGGGCACGGGGAACTGCTCCGCGGCGATGTCCGCGAGGTGCGCCGCCTTGGCGCGGTCCATCACGAGGAGGCTGGTCAGCGGCAGGAACAGGGCGAGGCGCAGGCAGGCCAAGGCGTAGCGGTCCACGGCGAAACCGCGCCGGTCGGGCGGTGCCACGTAGGCCGGGTTGGCGACCGTCTGCCGCAGGTTCTCGTCGCCGTGCGCGGCGGCCTCGAAGTCCAGCAGGGCGACGGAGGGTTCGCCCGTGTCCGGGTCCTCCGAGACCATGATGTTGAAGAGGTGGAGGTCGTTGAAGACGATGCCGCGGGAGTGGACGGCCTCGACGGCCTCCGTCACCCGTGCGTGGATCTTCAGCGCCCAGTCGGTGTAGGCGGCGAGCCCGGCCGGGTCGGGATCGGCCTCGATCAGGGGGTGGCGGCGGGCGAAATAGGTGTTGAGGGGTTTGCCGTCGAGGTACTGGAGCGCCAGGAAGTGGTGGTCCCCGACGGTGAAGGCGCCGCGGACGGCGGGGACGCAGTCCAGGCCGTCCAGTTGCTCCAGGGCCCTGCGCTCACGGTGCAGCCGGGTCACGGCGTCCGCACCGTCGGCGGCGAGCCCGGCGAACGGGCGGCCCTCCTTGAGGACGACCGGCTCTCCCGTACGGGTGTCGCGTCCCGCGTACACCCCGCCGCCGTTGGAGAAGTGCAGCGCCCGCTCCACGGTGAAGGGGACGCCTTCGAGGGTGACGGCCGCGCGCCGCTCCAGGTGGGGCCGCAGGAAGGCGGGCGGTTCGACCCAGGCGGGCGTCCGGAACACCGGGCCCCGCGCGTCCGGGACCAGGCGCCCGTCGGGCGCCTCGATCGCCGGGACCAGCTCGCCGTCCCCGTCATAGCAGTGCCGCAGGGTGAAGCTGCCGTAGCGCAGGTGGACCGGGCCGTCGTTCCAGCGCAGGTCGCTGAGGATGTACGGGCCCGGCTCGCCGGCCAGCAGGGCGTCGAGGTCCTCGGCGATGCGTCGGCAGGCGTCCGCGTCGGCGGGGTAGACGGTGAGGAACTTGCCGCTCGCCGCGCGGTCCGCGTACTTGGCGTTGCGCAGGTGCAGCAGGTAGCGGCTGGGCACGAACTTGAAGGCGATCCGCCGCTCCACGCAGTAGGCGTGGACCGTGCCGAGGACGGCCTCCGCGTTGTCGAGGCAGGCCGAGACGTGGATCTTCCAGCCCTGTGAGGGCAGTCGGAGGCCGAGGGGCCGCAGGGCGAGCCAGTCGCCGCTGCGGTGCGTGGTCCACCCGTCGGGTACCGGGGCCAGGGCCGGCGGGAAGCTCTCTCCGGCCCGCCGGTACGGCGCGTCGTAGAACCAGCGGTCGGCGTCGCAGAAGGCCGCGTGCCCCTTGTTCACTCCTGCTCCCTCGGTCGGTGACGCGGTCCAAGGTGGCACGCGGCGAAGACCGGGCAACAGTCGTGTTTGTCACCAGCCCGACGTGCAGTACGCACACGTCACTTCACGTCGAAGGCCGTCGCCCCGGCGGCCGTCACCGGCTGCCGGGGCGACGGCCCGTCACCGCACGTTCCGAGGGGCGAGCCCGGCTCAGTACGGGCGGGCCCGCTTCGCGAACGCGGGCGCCAGCTCGTTCTGCGCGGCGCGCGGGAAGGCGACGGTGTCCGGGTTCCCGTCCGAGACGTAACGGTTCTTCCCCGCGGCGAGCTTGTCCAGCCAGCGCGACGAACCGAACTCGGCGTCCTCGTCCTTCGGCCCCGCCGAGCGGATCCGGGGGATCGCGCCGGGCGTGAACGCCTTCGCGTAGGGCGAGGCGGACGGGTTGGCGCCCACCAGGTACACCCCGTCGTAGCGGTAGTCCGCTCCCCGCGCGGCGACCCCGGCCGGCTCGGGCATGGCGCCGAAGGGCAGGGCGAGTGAGGTGACCCGCGTCCCGGGCGCGGCCCGCTCGATCGCCCGCTGCCCGGCCGAGATGGCCCGCGCGGCGCCCGCCTGGTCCAGGGAACGCAGGTTCTCGTGCCGGTCGGTGTGGTTGGCGACCTCGTACCCGTGCTCCTTCAGCCAGGTCAGGGCCCTGGCGGAGCCCGTGGCCGAGAAGGCGTCCGCGTTGACGAAGAAGGTCGCCACCGGCTTGAACGCGGGGTACTTCTTCGCCGTCTCCGCCAGGAGGGCGACGGCGGTGTCCGGCGCCGGGGTGCCGTCCGCGCCGAGCCGCACCTGACTGTTGGTCGAGTCGTCGAACGTGAGGACCACCGGGTGCGTCCCGGCGGGGATGTCGATGCGGCCGGTCTGGAAGTCCCGGGCGGTCACCGGCACGTAGTCCTCCCGTGCGAGCCGCTCCAGCTCGGCCCGGAAATCGGCCGGGGTGCGGTCGTAGACACTGGCCGGCTTCTCCGTGAGCTGGTGGTACATCAGCACCGGGACCTGGCCGAGTTCGTTGGCGCCGACCTCCGCCGGCCCCTTCGCGGCGACGGGGGCGACCGCCGCCGGAGAGGCGGCCGCACGGGGTTGCCCGGCGCCCGGTGACGAACCCGTGGAACAGCCGGTGGCGAGCAGGGCGGCGGCGCCCGCCAGGGCGCCGAGCGGAAGGAACGGGTGGCGCATCGGAGGGCCTCTCCACGGCGAAGGTGTCACGCCATACCTACCGGCGACGGAAGCCCGCGTACCGCACCTTCCCCTGCATGGCCTAGCCGCCACGCCGGAGCCGTTCGCGGCCGTTCGTGTGAAAAGCGGGCGGAGCGGCGGGACCGGCCCGCGCAACGGCAATGAATGGAGGCAACACCCGGCCCACGGCACGAAGGACGTCAAGATGTCCCGCACCCGCATACCCCGCTCCGGTCCCTCCCTCCGCCCCCGCCGCCCGGCCCGCCGGGGCGTCCTCATAGCGACGGCCGGGGCGCTCGCGCTGGCCGGGTCGGGCGTCGGAGCCTGGGCGCTCCTCGCGCCGGGACCCGGCATCCAGGGCGTGACCGACGGCTCCGTCCTCGACGGCCGCGCGGCCGCACACGTCAGCGCCTACCTCGCCGCCGGCGCGCCCGGCGGATCGAAAACGCTGCGCGCCACCCTGGACGGCGCGGTGGTCCCCCTCACGGCCGACGGCGCCCGCCTGAAACTCGCCCTCCCGCAGCTCGGGGAAGGCAGGCACACCCTGGTGGTGGCGGGCGACAGCAGCCTCCCGTTCGCCTCGTACCGCAAGGTCGTGGGCTTCAGCGTGGACACCACCCCGCCCGAGCTGAAGGTGGCGGAGCCCGAGGTCAAGAACGCCGCCGCGCCCGTGACCATCACCGGCAACGCCTCCACCGACGCCGAGGTGAGCGTCAACGGCAAGAAGGTCCCCCTCGACAAGGCCGGGGCCTTCCGGACCACGGTGGCGAAGGGAACCCCCGTCGTCACGGTCAGGGCGGTGGACCGCGCCGGGAACACCACGACCAGGGACGTGTCCGCCCGGGGCCGGCGCCCCATGATCCGGGCCGCGCACATCACGGCCATCGGCTGGGGTGACGACACGCTGCGCGGCGGCGTCCTCGCCCTGGTCCGCAGCGGCAAGCTCAACGCCGTCGAGCTGGACGTCAAGGACGAGGACGGCGAGGTCGGCTACGCGTCCCAGGTGCCGCTGGCCCGTCAGATCGGCGCGGCCAAGGGCTACTACGACGCCCGCAAGGCGATCGACGAGATCCACGCGGCCGGCGCCCAGGTCATCGGCCGCATCGTGGCCTTCCGCGACCCCAAGCTCGCCGCCGCCTCCTGGGCGTCCGGCAAGCAGGACCGGCTCGTGCTCACCCCGTCCGGACAGCCCTACGACGGCGGCCACTACGGCTCCCTGTCCTTCACCAACTTCGCCAACCCGGCGGTCCGCAAGTACAACCAGGACCTCGCCGTCGAGGCGGCCCGGCTCGGCTTCGACGACATCCTCTACGACTACGTGCGCCGGCCGGACGGCCCGCTGTCGCACATGAGCTTCCCGGGCATCGGCACCGCCACGCCCGAGCAGTCCATCACCTCGTTCGTCGCCGAGACGCGGACCGCGCTGCGTCCCCAGGGCAAGTACCTCGGCGTCTCGGTCTTCGGCATCGCCGCGACCCGGCCCACCGAGATCGCCCAGGACATCGGGGCCCTGGTCAAGGTCACCGACTACATCGCACCGATGGTCTACCCCTCCCACTGGGCGCCGGGGGAGTACGGCGTCGCACAGCCCGACACCGCCCCGTACGCCATCGTGCAGCGCTCCCTCGCCGACTTCGCCCGCCAGGCGAAGGGCACGCAGACCGAGATCGTCCCCTGGCTGCAGGACTTCTCGATGGGCAGCAGCTACGGGCCGGCCGAGGTGGCCGCGCAGATCAAGGCCGCCGAAGCCAACGGGATGAGCTCGTTCATCCTCTGGAACGCCGGCGCCCGCTACCAGGGCGCGGCGCTCCAGCAGATCGCGGCGCACTGACGCCGCCCGGCCGTCGGCCGGGCGGGAGGGTGGTCCCCGGTACCGGGGACCACCCTGACCGGTGGCCCCGCCCGGCTCAGTAGGTGACGACGATCCGCCGCGCCGGGCCGTCCACGCGGATCCGTCCGCCGACCGGGATCACCAGTTGGGGATCGGTGTGGCCGAGGTCGACGTCGAACACCGCCATGGTGTCGGGTGCGTACCGGTCGAGGGCCCGCAGGACGGCCTCGCGCTGCCGGCGCCGGTACTGCGCCCGCTCCTCGGCGGTGAACCGGTTCTCGAACGACCAGCTCTTGGCCCGGCCCATCAGCAGCGCGGGGAACTGCCGCAGCAGCCCGCGTTCGCCCATGCTCCGCAGGATCCGGTGGACCTCCTCGGCCCGGGGCATCTCCTCGGAGGTCTCCAGGAACAGGACGCCGCCGGCGTAGTCCTCGGCCGGCAGCACCGCGCGGTCGGCCATCAGCAGCCAGGAGATGATCTCCAGGTTGCCGCCCCAGCCGAGCCCTTCGACCACGCGGTCGGCGCGGTGCCAGGACCAGCCCTCGGCGGGGCTCATCTCCGGTTCGGAGCCGAAGGTGTCCGGGTCCTCCCAGGGGCGGTTGACGTCCCCGGAGGCGCCGGGCGCGGTGAGCGCGTACTCGCCGGACGTGAACAGGGCCGCCCGGAGGGATTCCGCGGTCAGCGGGTGCATCGCTCCCGGCCGCCCGAGCTCGACCATCACCGAGCCGCCGTGGTAGGCGACGATCCCCAGGTTCCGCAGGAACAGCAGCAGGTTGGTGTTGTCGCTGTAGCCGAAGAACGGCTTGGGGTGGGCGCGGAGCAGATCGCGGTCGAGGTGGGGCAGGACCGTGATCTGGTCGTCGCCGCCGATGCTGGCGATCACCGCCCTGATGCCGGGGTCCGCGAACGCCGAATGGATGTCCGCCGCCCGCTCCTCGGGCGTGGCGCCCATCCTGCGCGTCGTCGGGTACTCCACGGGCTCCAGCCCGAAGTCCTCCCGGAGCCTGCGCAGCCCCAACTCGTAGGGCAAGGGGAAGACCCCGGGCAGGCCGGACGAAGGGGACAGCACCGCCACCCGGTCTCCGGGGCGGGGCTTGGCGGGGTACAGGGGAACCGTCATCCCAAGATCGTAGGAGCGGGAAGGCCCGGTATCGAACGAATTCACGGCCCGCGCGGACGGCCACAGGTTTGCCGGACGCCCCCGAGGCAAGACGCCGGACATGACCGCACACCACCGTGTCCGCTCCCGGGGCCGGGGCACCGCCGCCCGGCTCATCGCCCTGGCGGCGGACGTGCTCGCCCTCGTCATCGTCGTGTGGATCGTGATGTACCTGCTGGACGCCAACCGCTCCAACGCGGTGGTCGAGTGGTTCCACGACGCCGCCACCTGGCTGTCCGGCTGGTCCTACGACCTGTTCACCTTCAGCCGTGAATGGCTGCAGGTGGTCGTCGGCTACGGCGTGGCCGCCGTGGTCTACCTCCTGATCGGCCACGCCCTGGCCCGCGTGCTCACCCGCCGCTGACCGGCGCACCCCTGCCCGCCCGCTGACGCGCTGTTCCGCACGGGGTCACCGGCCCGCGGAGCCCGCCTGCCAGTCCCGCGCGAGGAGACCGAGCAGCACCTCGTCCAGGAACCCGCCCATCACCCAGGCCGAGGAGCGCAGCACGCCCTCACGGACGAAGCCGTTGCGCTCGGCGGAGCGCAGCATCGCGGCGTTGTCCGACAGCGTCTCGATCTGCAGCCGGTGCAGGCCGCGCACCGTGAAACCGTAGTGGCACAGCACGGCGACCACGTCGGTCCCGTAGCCCTTGCCGCGGCAGGACGGCAGCAGCCCCAGCCCGATGTGCGCGTTCCGGTTGTGGTTGTCGATGCCCCACAGCGTGGCCGTGCCGACCAGCGTGCCGCCGTCCAGCTCCACCACGGAGAACGGGACGTGTCCCTGCTCCTCGTGATCCACCACCAGCCGCGGGTCCTTCGCGCCGGGGGAGATCGGCCGCCACGGCCGGCTCTCGGACCGCGAGGCGTTGACCACGTCGTCGTAGAGCTCCGCCCGCAGGACCGGGATGTCGTCCTCGTGCCGGGCCCGCAGCCCGACCTTGTCACCTCGCAGCATGCGGGCTTCCTATCCGACCGGGCCGGACCGCGGCAAACGAAATAGTGCCCCGCAGCCCTTCCGGTTTCGCAGGCGTTTCCGCGGTCCAGGTCAGACCGACCGGTACGCGTGTCCGTGCCGTCGGACCCCTGGGCAGGGGCGAGGGAACGGGCACGCGGGCAGCGACGACGAGACGGAGCACCTGTGTCCCCAAGGCGTGGTCCACGGTCGGTGAGATCGACCGGGTGCTGAACGCCCCGACCAGCGAGGCGGCGTGGATCATCCCCTGGGAGGAGCACCTGCGCCGTTTCGCTACGTCAGCGCCCTGCCCGTCCAGGACGCCCGGGCCACCTGGGGCGCGGACCTGCGGGCAGCCGACCCGCGGTTCGGGCGCTGCGACCGGCTCCAGACGGCGTGGATGGTCGGGGTGCAGTTCTACCTGCGCGAGCGCACCCCGCTCGTGCACGGCCACGTGATCCACGTGGACCCGCCGTGGGGCCTCACCTCGGTCAGCCAGGCGCAGTTCTGGAAGGGGCGCGACTTCCGTGCGGCCCGGCGGCGGTCAACGCCCTGCTGGACACGGACGGTTCGACCGCATCCCGCTGCCGGGTCCGCCGCCTCCACCGCCCTCCCGAGCCGGCCCTCCTCCACCGGATCGACGAGAGCCGCTACCGCTCCGGCCCGCCCAACCTCTTCGACCGCGGCCAGGCCGTTGCCGTTGCGCGGGCATCCTTAGACGTCATCTCATTTGGCGTGCTGTGTAGGCTGTCGATCGTGGCGGGAATTGTTGAGCGGCTGGTGCCGGATGAGTTGTGGGAGCTGTTCC
>NZ_JBEZWL010000217.1:0-8847 GCF_040648015.1 Streptomyces sp. NPDC029216
GGGCTCCGCCCCCAGACCCCCGGGCGCGAAGCGCACGTCCGGGGTCCGGGGGCGGACCCCCGGGGAACGGGCGAAGGGCGGGTAGGGGAGAGGTCCCTACGGGGCCGGCAGCTCCGCGAAGTCGGCGACCAGGCCTCGGTGGTGGCCCGCGGTGCCGAGCGCGAGGGAGTCGGCCTTGGCCCGCTTGAGGTACAGGTGCGCGGGGTGCTCCCACGTCATGCCGATCCCCCCGTGCAGCTGGACGCACTCCTCCGCCGCCCGGACCGCGACCCCGGAGCAGTACGCCTGGGCGACGGCCACCGTGAGCGGGGCGTCGGGGGCGGCCGTCGCGAGGGCGTCGGCGGCGGCGCGGGCGGCCGCGCGCGCCGAGGCCACGTCCAGCCACAGCCGGGCGAGCCGGTGCTTGAGGGCCTGGAAGGAGCCGACGGGGCGGTTGAACTGGTGGCGGCCGCGCAGGTACGCGACGGTCTCGGTGAGGCACCACTCGGCCAGCCCGAGCTGCTCCGAGGCCAGCAGTCCGGCGCCGGACAGCAGGGCCCCGGCGACGGCCGCCCGCGCGGTGGCGGGGTCCGCGAGGCGGGTCCCGGCGGCGGAGTCGAGGGTGACGGTGGCGAGCGGGCGGGTCAGGTCCAGTGGGACCACCGGGTCCAGGAGGGCGCGGTCGGCGGGGACCGCGTGGAGCCCGGTGTCGGCGAGGACCAGCAGGACGTCGGCGGCCACCGCGTCGGCGACGGAGGTGACGGTGCCGCCGAGCAGCCCGCCCCCGGAGTCGTGGACCGGCGCCGGCAGCGGCGCGCCGGGGGCCTGCGTCAGGGGCAGGGCGGGGACGCAGACGAGCCGTCCGGCCGCGAGCTCCCGTACCAGCTCGGCCGCCTCCGGGTTGTCACAGGCGCAGGCGAGCAGGATCTCCGTCGCGAGGACGGAACTGGTCAGGTACGGGACGGGGGCCACGGCCCGGCCCAGCTCCTCCAGGACCACGGCGGCCTCCCGGTGGCCCGCGCCCGCCCCGCCCAGCTTCTCGGGGACGAGCAGTCCGGCGGCGCCGATCCCGGCGGCGAGGGTGCGCCACAGCTCCGGGTCGTGGGGGCGGGCCGTCTCCACGCGGGCGAGGACGCCCGCGGGGGCGCAGCGCTCGGCGAGCAGCGACCGTACGGCCGCGCGGAGTTCCTCCTCCGTGTCGGAGTAGAGCAGGTCGAAGGGGGCGCGGGGGGCCGAGGGGCCCGGCTGCGGCGGGCGTACGGTCATCGGGCGAGGTCCTTCCAGGCGATGTCCTTGTCGTCACGCGGCTCGGCGGGCAGCCCGAGGACGCGTTCGGCGACGATGTTGAGGAGGATCTCGCTGGTGCCGCCCTCGATGCTGTTGCCCTTGGCGCGCAGGTAGCGGTATCCGGCGTCGCGGCCGGTGAAGTCGACGATCTCGGGGCGGCGCAGGGTCCAGTCCCCGTACAGGAGGCCCTCCTCGCCGAGGAGTTCCACCTCCAGGCCGCTGATCTCCTGGTTGAGGCGGGCGAAGGCGAGCTTCATCCCGCTGCCCTCGGGGCCCGGCTGGCCGGCCGCTAGCTGCTGGCGCAGCCGTTCGCCGGTGAGACGGGCGACCTCGGCCTCGACCCACAGGCCGAGCAGCCGCTGGTGCAGGGCGTGGGTGCGCAGCTCCGGGCGTTCGCGCCAGGCGGCGGTGACGGGGGCGATCATGCCGCCCTCGCGCGGCAGGCGCATCCCGCCGATGGAGACGCGTTCGTTCATGAGGGTGGTGCGGGCGACGGCCCAGCCCTCGCCGACCGCGCCGAGGCGGTGGCCGTCGGGGATGCGGACGCCGGTGAGGAAGACCTCGTTGAACTCGGCCTCGCCGGTGATCTGGCGCAGCGGCCGGACCTCGACGCCCGGGGCGTGCATGTCGCACAGGAAGTAGGTGATGCCCCGGTGCTTGGGCAGGGCCGGGTCGGTGCGCGCGATGAGGATGGCCCAGCGGGCGGTGTGGGCGCTGGAGGTCCACACCTTCTGCCCGTCGACCACCCAGTCCCCGGTCGTCTCGTCGAGGACGGCGCGGGTGCCGAGGGCGGCGAGGTCGGAGCCGGCCCCGGGCTCGCTGAAGAGCTGGCACCAGACCTCCTCCCCCAGCCACAGGGGGCGCAGGAAGCGGCGCTTCTGCTCCTCGGTGCCGTACGCGAGGATCGTGGGAGCCGCCATGCCGAGGCCGATGCCGATCCGGCGAGGGTCGTTGTCGGGGGCTCCGGCGGCCTCCAGTTCGGCGTCCACGACGGCTTGCAGGGTGCGGGGGGCGCCGAGCCCGCCGAGGCCTTCGGGGTAGTGGACCCAGGCGAGTCCGGCGTCGAAGCGGGCGCGCAGGAAGTCGGCGCGGTCGGTGGTGCCGGGCGGGTGGGCGGCGAGCAGGTCCCGGGTGCGGGTGAGGAGTTGTGCGGCGGTGACGGTCATCGGGCGCCGCCGTCCGTCAGCGACGGTACGACGACCAGCCGGCCGGTGGTGGTGCCGTCGGCGACGCGCTGGACGGCGTCGGCGGCCCCGGCGAGCGGGACGCGTTCGCTGACCAGGGGTTTGACCGCGCCCTGGGCGGCGAGGCGGGTGAGTTCGGTGTGGCAGGCGAGGACGGCGGCGGGGTCCTTGGCCGCGTACAGCCCCCAGTGCAGGCCGAGGACGGCGTAGTTCTTCACCAGGGCGTGGTTGAGGGCGGGGGCGGGGACGGTGCCGCTGGCGAAGCCGACGACAACGATGCGGCCCTCGAAGGCCACGGACTTGGCGGAGGCGGTGTAGGCGTCGCCGCCGACGGGGTCGTAGACGACGTCGGCGCCGCGGCCGCCGGTGAACTCCTTGACGCGGGCGACCACGTCCTCGTGGGTGCGGTCCACGACGAGGTCGCAGCCGAGCTCCTCCGCGGTACGGGCCTTGGCCTTGCCGCCGACGACCCCGATGACGGTGGCTCCGGCGGCCTTGCCGAGCTGGACGGCGGCGCTGCCGACCCCGCCGGCGGCGGCGTGCACGAGGAGGGTCTCGCCGCTCCGGAGGCGGGCCCTGCGGTGCAGGCCGAACCAGCCGGTCTGGTAGCCGATGTGCAGGGCGGCGGCCTCGGCGTCGTCGAGGGTGTCGGGGGCCGGGAGCAGGGCGTGCGCGGGGGCGGTGACGTACTCGGCGAACCCGCCGTGGGGCAGGCTCGGGTTGGCGATGACGCGCCGGCCGTCCTCGGTCTCGCCGCAGATCTCGACGCCGGGGGTGAAGGGAAGCGGCGGCCGGATCTGGTACTGGCCCCGGGTGAGGAGCGCGTCGGGGAAGTTGACGTTGGCGGCGAGCACCCTGAGTCTGACCTCGCCCTCGCCGGGCACCGGTTCGGGGACCTCTTCGAGGCGCATGGCCTCGCGGGGCTCACCGGTCGTGTGTACTCGCCATGCCTGCATCCGGGGCCTCCAGCCGCCGTCGAGGAACCACGCTCGGCGGCATACTAAGCGGTCGCTTGACACCTTGGGAACCCTCGGCGGAACCGCCCGGCCCTGCCGCGCGGGCCCGTGGAACGCAGTGCTCCGGGCCTGCGGCCACCGCGCGGGCGTCCCGGGCGGAGCGGGCGGGTCCGTCGCGGGCCTGGAGAACTGAGCGTCCGCACGCTATCGATGTCCCATGACGGACGAGACCAGGCGCGGCCTGCCCGCGCCCCCTCCGCTCGGCGCGGCCGCCCTGCCCCCCGGCACGTACGGGGGGCGGGTCGTCCTCGTGACCGGCGGCGGGACCGGGCTGGGCAAGGCCATCGCCGCCGAGTTCGCGCGGCTCGGCGCGGACGTGGTGATCGCCGGCCGCCGCGCCGAGCGGCTCGCGGCGGCCCGGGAGGAGCTGGCGGCGGTGCCCGGGGCGGGCCGGGTGACGGCCGCCGTCTGCGACATCCGCGACCCCGAGGCGGTCGCGGAGGTCTTCGAGGCGGCCGGGGCGGCGTCCGGGCCGCCGGACGTGCTGGTCAACAACGCGGCGGCCAACTTCCCCTGCCCCGCCGAGGACCTCTCCCCCAACGCGTGGCGGGCGGTGGTGGACACCACCCTGACCGGTACCTGGTTCATGACCCGCGAGTTCGGCCGGCGCCACCTCGCCGCGGGCACCCCGGGGGCGATCGTCAGCGTCGGCGCCTCGTACGCCTGGACCGGCGGGCCCGGCTTCGCGCACAGCGCCGCGGCGAAGGCCGGGGTGAAGAACCTGGTGGAGACCCTCGCCGTGGAGTGGGGCCCGTACGGGATCCGGATCAACGGTCTCGTGCCCGGGCTGTTCCCGCACACCGACATGACCCGGGACATCCGGGACGGCCTGGAGCGCGCCGCACCGGACGCCAAGGACGGCCGGCAGCCCGCGCTACGGGTGGGGGCGCCCCGCGAACTGGGCTGGGCCGCCACCTTCCTGGCCTCGCCCTACGCCTCCTTCATCACCGGCCACACCCTGGTGGTCGACGGGGCGAACTGGCAGCGGCGCACGCTGGTCCAGCCGGAGGTGGTGCCGGTGCGCGAGCAGCTGGGGCGCGGACCGTTCATGCCGTGAGGGCCGGGCCCCGCCGGGGCCGTTGTCAGTGGTGTGGGGCACCATCGGGGGCATGAAGATCCATGAATGGGAGCCCTTCCTGCGCACGTGGAGCGCCGAACGCGACGCCGCCCGGCGGGCCGAGGACGCCTCGGAGCCGCCGCTCGGCTGGCTGGGCTTCGACCCGGCCCCGCCGGAGCGGATCGCCGCGCTCGAAGCCCGGCTGGGGGCCCCGCTGCCGCCCTCCTACCGCTCGTTCCTTTCGGTCACCGACGGCTGGCGGTGGGCCGGGGAGTTCGTGGAACTGCTCGCGCCGGCGGCGGAGGTGGGGCTGCTGCGGGAGATGACGGAGTTCCTCCACGAGGACCTCACCCTGTGGGAGCAGGAGGACCTCGACGAGGACGAGGACGAAGACGAAGACCTCGACGACGAGGACGAGGACGACGGGGACGAGGACGACGGGGAAGCGTACGAGAGCGAGCGCTGGAACCGTGCGGTCCAGATTTCCCTGACGGGGGACCAGACCTGGCTGCTCCTCGACCCCGGTGACGTCGGGGACGACGGCGAGTGGGCGGCGTACCGGTACTCCACCTGGAGCGGAAGCGGACCGGTGCGCCACGACTCCTTCGCCGGCCTGATGCGGGCCGAGTACGAGAACTTCCGCGCCCTGCGCATACCGGAGGGTTCCTAGGCGCCTCCGAAGCGCGGGGGCCGGCGGGCGGCCTTGGCGGTGTAGCCCTCCCGGGCGTCCTCGGAGGTCAGGGTGAGGGCGGCGGTCATCGCGACCCGGTCGAGGGCGGCGGGCAGGGCGGCGTCGGCGTAGGCGTCGACCGCCCTCTTGATGCCCTGGACGGCGAGCGGGGCGTTCGCCGCGATCTCCGCCGTCAGCGCGCGGGCGGCGGAGTCCAGCTCGGCCGGAGGCACCACCAGCTGGACCAGGTGGAGCCGCTCGGCGGTCGCGGCGTCGATCCGCCTGCCGGTCAGGGCCAGCAGTTTGGCCCAGCCCGCGCCCGCCTCCCGGGCGATGCGCAGGTCGCCCCCGGCGTCCACGGCCACGCCCAACTGCGCCTCCGGCAGGGCGAAGACGGCGTCGTCGGCGGCCACCCGGACGTCCGCCATCAGGGCCAGTTCGAAACCGAAGCCCAGGCAGTAGCCCTGGACCGCGGCGACGACGGGCTGCGGGAGGCGGGAGAGGACCGCGAAGCGCTCGTGCACCCAGCGGATGCCCTCGTAGTAGTTCCGGGTCCGCTCGGCGGCGGACTCCCCCGTGATGGCGCCGCCGGGGGCGGTCACGTCGATGCCCGCGCAGAAGGCCCGGCCTTCCGCCCGCAGCAGGACCGCGCGCACGGCCGGGTCGAAGCGGATCCGGTCGGCGAGCAGGCCCAGCTGGCGGGTGGACTCCCAGCTCCAGCCGTTCAGCTTGTCGGGGCGGCAGAGGGTGAGGACCGCGATCCCGTCCTCGACGTCCAGCCGGACGCGCTCCTCGCCCTCGCCGATGTCCGTACTGATGGTGTCGATCACCGTGTACCGCACCCCCGATGAGCCTGAACTGACGGATCGTCAGGCTAGGGGGGCGCGGTCAGCGGGGGAAGACCTCGAACGGGATCGCCGGAACGCCGCCGAAGCGGGCCGCCGCCTGCTGGACGTTGCCGGTCAGGAAGTTCCGGACGTACTCCTGCGGGTCCTGGTCGGTCAGCGCCGCGATGTACGCCTTGTGCTCCAGCAGGGAGTGCACGGCGCGCTCCAGACCGGGTGCGGCCTCAACGGCGTGCGTCGGGGTGGTGGTGGCCGCCACCGCGACCCAGCGCACTCCGTCCCACGGCTCCAGGCCCTGCTCGGAGATGAGCTCGGGGAAGATCCACCGGTTGCCCGCATCGCCCGCGGCGTCCAGCACGGCCCGGCCGATGGCCTTGTGGTCGGGGCTGTTCCAGTACCCGCCGCCTTCGGCTCCGCCCCAGGTGTCACGGTGGTTGAGGGTGATCACCAGCTCCGGGCGGTGGCGCCGGATCGCCGCCGCGATGTCCCGGCGCAGGTCCGGCCCGTACTCGATGACGCCGTCGCGGTGGTCGAGGAACTCCACCGTGGAGACCCCGACGACCGCCGCGCTCGCGCGCTGCTCGGCCTCGCGCAGCGGGCCGCACTCGTCCGGGGCGACCCCGTCGATGCCGGCCTCGCCGCGGGTGGCGAGCACGTAGGCGACCTCGCGGCCGCCGTCCGTCCAGTGGGCGATGGCCGCCGCGCAGCCGTACTCCAGGTCGTCGGGGTGGGCCACCACCGCGAGCGCGCGCTGCCAGTCGGTCGGCATCGGCTGCAAGGGCGCCTGCTGATCAGCTTGTTCGGTCATACCTCGCACCATAGGCGAACGACCGCCACAGGCGGGCGTCGGCACTACCCGGCGCCCTTCCGGTTGGGGCCGTGTGGTTCGTCGGCTGCTGGTGTGGCCTGCTTGCGGTAGGTCCCCGGCGGTGAGCCGAAGTGTCGTTTGAAGGCTTTGGCGAAGGCGAACTCCGACGTGTACCCCGTGTGCTGCGCGATGGTGCTCAGCGGGGCCGGCGATTGGTGCAGCAATCGCGCCGCGGTGGCCATCCGCCAGTTGGTCAGGTAGGTCAGCGGCGGCTCGCCGACCACCGAGGCGAAGCGGCGGGCGAACGCCGCGCGGGAGAGACCGGCGCGGGTGCCCAGCGACTCCACGGTCCAGGGATGGCCCGGCTCGTCGTGGATCGCCTTCAGGGCCGGGGCGACTGCCGGGTCGGTCAGCGCCGCCGTCCAACCCCGGGTGCGATCCTTCGGCAGTTCGGCGTACCACGACCGGAGGATGTAGAGCAGCAGCAGATCGATGAGCGCCGTGACGACCGCGTCGGAGCCCGGCTGCGGCGTGTGGAACTCGGCGCACAGCTGATCGACCGCCGAGCGCAGCACGGGGTGGCGGCCCGGGACCGCGGGGAGGTGGATGACCTCCGGCAGGTCGCTGAACAGCGGATGCGGGCGGTCGACGTCGATCGCGTACGCACCGCACACCAGCACCGTGTGCGCCCCCGGTCCGTCCACGGTGACCTGGCCGATCGGCGAGGAGCGGTCCACGCGCTCCGGTACGAAGTCCGCCGGATCGCTGCCCGGCACATCGCACAGGGTGTGTCCGCTGCCGCGCCGCAGGAAGACGATGTCGCCGGGTCCGAGCGCGAGCGGTCGGCCGTGCGGTGGCAGCAGGTGGCAGTGGCCTTCCACGACCACGTGGAATCCGGCTCCCGAGATGGGCTGGAACTTCAGGGCCCACGGGGCGTGCGCGTCGGTGCGGGTCACCATCGGGCGGCCCGTGCGCAGGACTTCGAGTGTGTCGCTCAGGATGTCCATGGCGTCACTCTAATGCCTGCTTGGCGAGACGATATGACAGGGAATCGAGATCTTCAGGCATTCATCGTCTTGATGGGGAGACGTACGTTCTTGCCATGGCGGTTGCCGGGCCCCGGCACCGCATCGACGAAGGAATGGATCCCATGTTTCTGGCGGGCAAGAAGATCGTGGTCATCGGTGGAACCTCCGGCATCGGCTTCTCGGTGGCCCAACAGGCCGCTGCGGCCGGCGCGGACGTGGTGGTCGCCTCCAGCAATCAGGACCGTGTGGACGCCGCGACGAAGCGCTTGGGCGGGTCGGCCGAAGGCCGCCGCCTGGACGTCGCCGACGGCAACGCCATCGCCGCGTTCTTCGAGCAGGTCGGGGAGTTCGACCACCTCGTCTACACCGCGGGCGAATCCCTGCTGATCAAGCCGTTGGCCGAGACCACCCCGCAGGAGGCCAGGGCGGTCTTCGAGCGGCGGTTCTGGGGCGCGTTCCTCTCCGCCAAGTACGCCGCACCGCGACTGCGCGACGGCGGCTCGATCACTTTCAGCTCCGGCGTCCTCGCGATCCGCCCCCTGTCCGGAACCGCGCTCACGGCAGGCATCACCGGCGGCATCGAGGCCCTGTCCCGGGCACTCGCCGTCGAACTCGCCCCGCTGCGGGTCAACGTGGTCCAGCCCGGGGTGATCAGCACCGAGCTGTGGGACGGCAGCGTCCCGGACCCGGAGGCCTTCCTCCAGGGCGCCGGGTCCGAGCTGCTCACGCGACGTGTCGGCACCGCCGAGGAAGCCGCGGCGGCCTATCTCTTCGTCTTGTCCAACGGCTACGTCACCGGCACCACGCTCGCGATAGACGGCGGCGCGGCGCTGGTGTGACACATGCGCCGCGGGCCCGGCATGATCCGGAAGAGACGGCCTAGGTGTTCTGTCCAGGGAGGTTGTGGACGGGTGATGCAGGTCTCGGCTGAGAGATCTTGAAATGGGTGAGGGCCTTCTGGCCTGGTGTGGAT
>NZ_JBEZWL010000218.1:0-8739 GCF_040648015.1 Streptomyces sp. NPDC029216
GGGGGCCCGCCCCCCCCCGGGGGCCCCCCACGGGTGCGTCCGTACGTACGCCGCTAGGCCAGCGGCGCCTTGGCGCGCAGCACCTTCAGGAACTCCCGCATCCAGGCGGAGTGGTCGGGCCAGGCCCGGGCCGAGACCAGGGTGCCGTCGACGACGGCCTCGGAGTCCTGGAACCGCGCCCCGGCCGCCCGCATGTCGGGCTCCAGCGCCGGATAGGCGGTGACGCTGCGCCCGTCGAGGGAGCCGCTCGCGGCGGTGATCAGCGGGCCGTGGCAGATCTGCGCGATCGGCTTGTCCGCCCCCGCGAACGCGGCCAGGATCCGGCGCACGTCGGGATCGTTGCGAAGGTACTCCGGGGCCCGCCCGCCCGGGACGACGACGGCCGCGTACTCCTCGGGGGCCACGTCGGCGAAGGCGATGTCGGCGGGCCAGGTGTAGCCGGGCTTCTCCGTGTAGGTGTCGAAGCCGTCCTCGAAGTCGTGCACGACGAACCGCAGTTTCTTGCGCGAGGGGGCCGCGATGTGGACCTCGTACCCCTCCTCCTGCAGGCGCTGGTACGGGTAGAGCACCTCCAGGGACTCCGCCGCGTCGCCGGTCACGATGAGGATCTTCACTGCCATGGGCTACTCCAGGGAGCGCTGTCGACGGCCGGTCGGGGCCGTCCGGGCACCGCCTACCGTGCCCATGACGTCCTGGCGGCAAACCCCCGCGGTGAGCCCGTACGACACATGGTTTTAACCTGTTCGATACATGACAATGTGAGCCTCGCTCTGCCACCTGACACCCCGCCAACTGCCAGGGCGGGGGCGGTGCTTGTGGAGAGGTATCCCCCACGTCATGAGAATCTCCCGTACGGCCCCCTGGGCCGCCGGACTCGCGGCCGCCGCACTGTTCCTCATACCGGCCAACGCCACGGCCGGCCAGCAGCGGACGGCGGCTCCCCACGCCGCGACCGCCGCGGTCGCCGCGACGAGCGTCGACACGTACTACGCCGCCGCCGAGGGCAAGACCGGCGCCGCCCTGAAGACGGCCCTGCACGACATCATCAAGAACCAGTCCAAGGTCACGTACGACGGCGTGTGGAACGCGCTGAAGGTCACCGACCAGGACCCCGCCAACCCGAACAACGTCATCCTGGTGTACTCGGGCCGCTCCCAGGCCAAGAACACCAACGGCGGCGGCGTCAACGACTGGAACCGCGAGCACGTCTGGGCCAAGAGCCACGGCGACTTCGGCACCGTCACCGGCCCGGGCACCGACCTGCACCACCTGCGTCCCGAGGACGTCACGGTCAACAGCACCCGCGGCAACAAGGACTTCGACATGGGCGGCAGCCCGGTCGCCGAGGCCCCGGGCAGCTACACCGACGCCGACTCCTTCGAGCCGCGCGACGCCGTCAAGGGCGACGTCGCGCGCATGCTGCTCTACATGGCCGTGCGCTACGACGGCGGGGACGGCTTCCCGGACCTGGAGATGAACGACCAGGTCAACAACGGCACCGCCCCGCTCTTCGGCCGGCTCAGCCTGCTGAAGCAGTGGAACCAGATGGACCCGCCGGACGCCTTCGAGCAGCGCCGCAACCAGGTCATCTACGACACCTACCAGCACAACCGTAACCCGTTCATCGACCACCCGGAGTGGGTCAACTCGATCTGGTAGCCGTCCCGGAGGGCTACTTGACGTAGATCTCGTCGAGGGCGTCGATGACCCCTTCCGCGTTCAGGTGGTAGTGGAAGGGGAGCCCCCGGTCCGGGTGGGTGTCCAGCCACCCGGTCAGCTCGCTGGTGGAGATCGGCTTGCCCGTCACCGTGGAGGGCCCGAGGATCGGCGCCGTCGCGGTGATCTTGGCCGTCTCAGCGATCGGGATGTACGTCCACGGGCCCGACGGTTCGAAGCGCCCGGGGCAGCCGTACGTGCCGTGCTGGACGATGAGACTCGTCATACCGCCCTCGGGCGTGTAGCGCTGCACGGCGATCGTGTCGGGCGAGACCGGCATCCTGTGGTCGGCGCCGCAGGTCGGCGCGGGCGGCGGGGCCGGGGCGGGGGGATTCTTCCCCGCCGGGGTGGCGGTCGTCGCCGAGGGCTTGGGCGCCGCGCCGCTCTTCGAGGGCGCGGGCACGGCGGCCGTGGCGGTGGCGGTGGGCGGGGCCGGTGCGGCCGCGGTGGGCTTCGCGTCCGGCGCGGCCGGGTCGTCGCCGTTCTGACAGGCGGTGAGCGCCAGCACGCCGCACACCGCGAGAGCGGCCATGGCCGCCTGCCCCCGTACCGCTCTCATGGTCTTCTCCCTCTCCCGGATTCCGGCGTCGCCGCACCGTAACCCCCGGGATCCGGCCAGGGCGACGGCCGGATGCGGTTCGTCACCGGGCCGGGATCACGTTGTTGCGGAGTGCGGACCTCCGCCCCGCGCGGCGGACGCCGGTGACCGCTCGGCGGACGCCGGTGACCGCTCGGCGGACGCCGGTCAGGGGCCCAGCCGGCCGGCGAGGGCCTGGAACTGCGGCCAGGCCGCCTTCGGTGTACGGGGGTCCCAGACCTTCTGGGAGAGGGCCGCCAGCGGCATCCGGATGCCGGCCGCCACCTGGGCCGGGGTCTGGGAGGCGGCCAGATCGCACCAGACGGCCAGGCGGGCGCCGAGGACCTGCGCGTCGTACGAGGCCGGGACGGCGGCGGTGCCGCGCAGCACCAGCGGGGTCCACTGCTCGTAGATCCGCTTGCCGGTGGGGTAGGTGAACTGGTTGGGCTCGCCGAGGACGTAGTAGAGGTACTCGTCGTTGAGGTTGACCACCTTGCGGCCCGTGCTCAGGTACTCGGCCGGCGGCCGGGCGCCGTTCTCCTTGCCTGTCCAGTACTCGGCCTGGACGTCGGGGGCCGCCTGGACGACCCCGCTCCTGAAGATCCCGTCGTTCCACGCCTTGAGGGCCTTGCCGGAGGGGCGCACCACCGCCGCCCGGTCGTTGAGCCAGCCCGTGGCCAGGTCCCGTACCCGGGCGGAGGGCCCGTAGCGGGCGCGCGCGGCGCTCGCGAGCTGCGGGAAGGAGGCCTGGGGGTCGCTGACGACCAGCGCCTGGTACTCGTCGGCGCCCAGGTGCCAGGCCCCGGCGGGGAACAACGGCAGGTACTCCCGCAGCAGTTCGTCCACGAGCCTGGCCGACGCCGGGTTGGATATGTCCACGGCGCCCTTGACGGCCCGGCCCGCCGCATTGCGCAGTTGCAGCTCGGGGTGGGCCTTCAGGACCGCGCCGAGGTGGCCGGGCGAGTCGATCTCGGGGACGACCGCGATGTGCAGCCGGGCGGCGAGGGCGTTGATGCGGCGCACCTCGGCCTTGGTGAGGTGCGGGGTGGAGACGATCTCCGGGTGGGTGTCCGACTCGATGCGGAAGGCCTGGTCGTCGGAGAAGTGCAGGCCGAGCTGGTTGAGTTTGAGGTCGGCCATCTCGCGGAGCCGGTCCTCGATCCAGTCGGGGGCGAAGTTCTTGCGGGCGATGTCGAGGTTGAGCCCGCGCTGCGGTTTGGCCGGGGCGTCCTTCACCGTGCCCTCGGGGGCCGAACCGGCGCCGCGTATCTCCTGTTTGAGGGTGCGGGTGCCGTAGAAGACGCCCGCCTCGTCGGGGCCGGTGACGGTGGCCCGGCCGCCCTGCACGGTGAGGGTGTACGACTCGGGCGGGCCGGAGTCCCGGCCGGCGAGGGCCAGTCGTACGTCACCGGGCTGCGGCTGGTCGGACTCGGCGTACCCGAGGTGCAGTTCGCCGGCGAGCAGCTTGGCCTCGTCGGCGAGGGCCGCGCTGTCGGCGGGGGCCACGAGGACCCGTCCGGCGGGCGCGGGCTTCCAGCCGGGGCCCCGGGCGGGAACGAACTCGCGTACGGCCGGGATCGTGCCCGGGGCGGTGGACAGCGGGTACGAGGAGGCCGGCGGCGGGGTCGGGCCGTCGGAGGCGCCCCCGGTGGGCGCGGAAGCCGGCGGCGGGGAGGCGGCGCCGGGGGCGGGGCGGGTGTCCTGGGCTCCGGCGGAGCACGCCGGTACGGCGAAGGAGACCAGCGCCGCGGCCGCTGCCGTCGCGATGGTCCGTCCTCTCCTGATCCGCCGGTTCGTCTGCCTCATGGTGCACCGTTCCCCCGTACCAACCTGGCACGGGGGACGCGGTCGCGCGACCCGGGGTGGGGGGCGGCCGCCCGGGCCGTGCCCTGTGGATCAGGCCGCGCGGTCCAGGGCCTCCAGGGCGGCCGCGCCGAAGCGGTGGTCCTGCTCGGGGGCCCCGCCGACGGCTCCGACGAGGTGCCCGTCGCGGTGGACCGGGAGGCCGCCCGCGATGAACAGCAGCGGCCGGTCGAGGGCGGTGGGCAGGGAGTGGAAGGGGCCGCCGGGCAGGACGGCCTCGGTGAGGTCGGCGGTGGGGGCGTTCAGCTGGAGGGCGGTGAAGGCCTTGCGGGTGCTGGTCTCGCCGGAGATCAGGACGGCCCGGTCGTCGCGGCGGAAGGCCAGGGGGTGGCCGCCCGCGTCCAGGACGGTGACGCTGACCGCGACCCCGGCCGCCTCGGCGGCGGTGCGGGCGGCGGTGACGAGCAGCTCGGCGTCCTCGGTGGTGAGGGGGGAGACGGCCGTGCGGACGGTTCGGGACATGCGGTGCTCCTGTGGCGGTAGGGGGTCGCGGGGTCAGTGGTGGGCGGGGGCGGGGGCGGCGGGGGTTCCGGCCGCGACGAGCCGGCTCCCGTCCGCCGCGCGGCGGGCCGTACGGCGCTCCAGGGCTCCGGAGACCAGGGCGAGGGCCAGGGCGGAGGCGGCGAGCGCGGCGCCGACCCAGTTCGGGGCGGTCCAGCCGAGGCCGGCGCCGATGACGAGGCCGCCGAGCCAGGCGGCGAGGGCGTTGCCGAGGTTGAAGGCACCGATGTTGACGGCGGAGGCCAGCGTGGGGGCTCCGGAGGCCTGGTCGAGGACCCGCTTCTGCAGCGGCGGCACGGTCGCGAAGCCGAGGGCGCCGATGAGGGTGACGGTGACGGCGGCGCCCGCCTTGCTGTGGGCCGTGAGGGTGAAGGCGGCCAGGACGAGGGCCAGCGCGCCCAGGGACACGTACAGCATCGGCATCAGCGCCCGGTCGGCGAAGCGGCCCCCGACGAGGTTGCCGGCGACCATGCCGAGGCCGAAGAGGACGAGCAGCCAGGTCACGGAGGTGCCGGCGAAGCCCGCGACGTGCGTGAGCATCGGGGTGATGTAGGTGATCGCCGCGAAGACCCCGCCGAAGCCGAGGACGGTCATGGCCATCGCGAGCAGCACCTGGACGTTGCGGAACGCCGCGAGCTCGTGGCGGATCCGCACGCCTTCGGGGCGCGGCAGTTCGGGGACCAGCCGGGCGATGCCGAGCAGGCCGACGACGCCGAGCGCGGCGACGGCCAGGAAGGTGACGCGCCAGCCGAGGTGCTGGCCGACGAGGGTGCCGAGCGGGACGCCGACCACGTTGGCCACGGTCAGACCGGTGAACATCAGGGCGATGGCGCCGGCCTTGCGCTCGGGTGCGACGAGTCCGGCGGCGACGACCGCGCCGATCCCGAAGAAGGCACCGTGGGCGAGGGAGGCGACGACCCGGCCGGCCAGCATCACCCCGAAGGCCGGGGCGAGCGCGGAGAGCAGGTTGCCGACGACGAAGAGGCCCATGAGCAGCATCAGCATGCGCTTGCGGGGGACGCGGGTGCCGAGGACGGTCATCACGGGGGCGCCGAGGACGACGCCGAGGGCGTAGCCGGTGACCAGGAGGCCCGCGGTCGGGATCGAGACGCCGTAGCCGGCGGCGACCTCGGGCAGCAGGCCCATGATCACGAACTCGGTGGTGCCGATCCCGAAGGCCCCGATGGCGAGGGCGAGGAGCGCGAGGGGCATGGGCGTGCGGCCTTTCGGGGTGGGGAGGTGGTTCGGAACGGCGGGATGCTTGCACCAGCCGTTTACAGTCGTCCACATTAATTGCAGACGCCTGATACTTGCAAGCGCGGGCTATTGCGCTCATCGCCTATCCTGGGGCCACGCGTCCGCGCGCGCCCGCGCGCGTACGTCCTCACCACGGAGGAGCCCATGACGGCCACGGACAGCGCCCCCACCCCCCTCGCCCAGGGCTGGTGCGCCCTCTCCCTCCTCCACGGCCGGATCGAGGCGCACCTGGAACGGGCCCTCCAGGCGGGCCACGGGCTGAGCGTGCGCGAGTACTCGCTGCTGGACGTGCTCAGCCGCCAGCACGACGGCCCCGGCGGCCACCTGCGGATGCACCAGGTCGCGGAGGCGGTGGTGCTCAGCCAGAGCGCGACGACCCGGCTGGTCAGCCGTCTGGAGGACCGCGGCCTGCTGAACCGCTACCTCTGCGACACCGACCGGCGCGGCATCTACACCGACGTGAGCGAGGCGGGCCTGGAGCTGCTGGCCCGGGCCCGGCCCACCAACGCCGCCGCCCTGCGCGAGGCCCTGGACGAGGCGGCCCGGCGCCCGGAACTGGCCCCGCTGGTCGCTGCGGTCGAGAACCTCCGCTCCTAGGGTCTGTCCTCCGGTCGGCGGCTTCCGCCGCGCGCGGATCGGCTGCGATGGTGGTCAGCGGTCCGGAAGCGAGCGCGTCGGAGGATGACCCATGCCCCTCAGCCACTACGGAGTACTCGCCGCGCGCGCCGTCGAACGGCACCGCGAGGGGGGCGCCGACACCCCCCACTACGAGGTCCACCTCCGCGACGACGCCGGAACCCACTACCGGGCCGCGGTCAACGTCCTGTCGAAGGAGTCGCCGCACGAGTTGATGTACGTGGTGGTCGACGACTTCCGCCATCCACTGACCGGACAGCTCCCGGCGGCGGGCAGCGGCTGGAAGAAGCTGGACAGCAAGGCGGGCGGCGCCGCCCTCGACTTCATCCGCGGCAACCTCTTCGACCCCGCCGCCGTGCGGGTGCTCCCGCCGGACCTCCCGGGTGTCGACAACGACCTCTCGGACCTGTTCGACCACTACGTCCAGCGGGCCATCGCCGACCAGACGATCGGCCTGTTCGTCTTCGGGGACCGCTACGGGCCCAAGCCGCAGGAGCAGGACAAGGACTTCGGCTTCCGTCCCTCCGACGGCGTGCACGAGATCCACATGAACCAGGGCAACAGCAAGGCCTTCCGGGCACAGGACGGCGTCTGGCAGGACGGCGGGCTGCTCTTCCACCTGCCCGCCGAGGACCGGTGGGTCGCGGTGTTCCTCGCCTTCCAGTCCCAGAAGTGGCACACCGACCCCGTCACCGGCCACGCGCTGCCCGGCGCCCCGGCCCGCCCCCTCGACCACGCCGAACCCCTGAGGATCGTCGCCGCCCTGGTCAACCCGGCCGGACCGGCACCGCGGGCCGGGACCGTAACGGTGCTCAACACCTCCGCCACCGCCCTG
Organism: Streptomyces sp. NPDC029216; assembly: GCF_040648015.1. Classification (NCBI taxonomy): domain Bacteria; kingdom Bacillati; phylum Actinomycetota; class Actinomycetes; order Kitasatosporales; family Streptomycetaceae; genus Streptomyces; species Streptomyces sp. NPDC029216. The sequence goes on from NZ_JBEZWL010000218.1 coordinate 7,386, forward strand.
GACCTCACCGGCTGGCACCTGGTCGACGAGGGCAGGAACCCGCTCCCGCTGCCCTCCCAGCAGCTCCAGCCGGGCACCGCGCTCACCGTCGCCGGCGGCGACGGCTTCCGGCTCGGCGACCACGGCGGCACCATCACCCTCTGGGACCCCTCGGGCCTCAAGGTCCACGGCGTCGCCTACACCGCCCGCCAGGCCGCCGACGAGGGCCGCACGATCGCCTTCTGAACCCGCCGCTACCCCCGCGTGGGCGATGGGGTCGAGGAGGCCGACGGCTGGCCGGCGCCGGCCGCCGTCCCCGCGGAGGGCACCGCCGAGCCCTGCGGCACGGGGGCAGTGGACGGGGGCGTCGTACGGGGCGGACGGGCCGAGGGGCCCGACGGGGTCGGAGTGGCGTGCGGGCTCGGGGCCTGCGCCGACGGCGACGAGGGCACCGCCGAGGGCCCGGGGGCCGGGGGCGTGCCCGGCGAGGCCGGGGCCGGGGTGAGCTCGGGCGGGGCGGCGGGCGGTACCGGGCGGGCCGGGAGCTCGTCGGGGCCGAGGACCAGGTAGCCGGCCAGGGCGGCCGCCGCCAGACCGGACAGGCCGGCGAAGGCCCACGCCGAGCGGCGCAGCCACACCCGGGGCGCCTTGAGGTGCGGGCCCGGCGGGTCGGCCGGGCGCAGCGAGCGCACGGTGACCTCCTCGGCCCGGGCCTCCATGGCCTGCCGCAGCCGGCGCTCCACGGGGCGTTCGCCGGTCATACCCGTCCCTCCAGAATCCGTTCCAGCGCGTCCAGGGCGCGGCTGGCGTTCGACTTCACCGCGCCCCGGCTGATGCCCAGGGTCTCGGCGATCTCCGCTTCGCTGAGGTCGGCCCAGTAGCGGAGCACCAGCACCTGGCGGCGGCGCGGGGTCAGCCTGCCCAGCGCGGCCAGCACCTCGCGGTGTGCCTCGTCGAGGACGACGGACGCTTCGGCGGAGGGTACGTCGGCCGTGACCGGCGGGTTCCACGCGCGGGCCGTGCGGCGCCGGCGCAGCACGGAGCGCGCGGTGTTCACGACGGCGGTGCGCAGGTAGCCGAGCGCGTTGTCCACCTCCGTGATGTGCTCCCCGTAGCGGCGGTACAGGGCGGTGAAGGCGTCCTGGACCACGTCCTCGGCGGTGCCCAGGTCGTCGACGAGGAGCACCGCGAGACGGACCATGGACAGCCGGTGGGCGTGGTAGAGCTCGCTGACGGTCGGCGCGGGGTCGTGGGCGTCCGGGCCGGCCGTGCCGTAGGTGTACGGGTAGGGGTGCGCGCCGGGGCCGGCCGGCGCGGCGGGGCTTTCGCGGCGGGTGAGCCACCACCACAGGCCCCGCCACGCCCGGGTGATCCC